>JANNSW010000672.1:0-13658 GCA_031403055.1 Hyphomicrobiaceae bacterium
ATGGAAAGTCTGCGTCGAACCAGTGGCGCGAGGAACAGAACCGCTGCCAACGCGAGATCGAACGCCATCAGAACGCCGACAAATCCTATCTCGACGAAGGCGTTGCGCTTCTGGACCTCGCCCGCAACGCGCAAAGGCTGTTCGCGAAGCTGGACCCGCGCGAAAAACGCCGCTTGCTCAATTTCTTACTATCGAACTGCACATGGGAGGATGGGGAAGTGGTCGCAACCTTCTGCCAACCCTTTGACATGCTTGCAGAAACGGCGACTGTCGCCGCCCGCGTCGAGCCGGGTGAAAACGCCAAATCGTCGAAAAATGAGATTTGGCTGGGGCGGGAGGATTCGAACCTCCGGTACACGGAATCAAAATCCGCTGCCTTACCACTTGGCTACGCCCCATCGATCAAAGCCGAGAGCCGCCTTGGTAGGGCGATCGGCGCCTTGCCGTCAACCCGTGAATGGACAGCGGCGCGATCGATTGCCGTTGGCGAGGCACGCCCGCTGCAACGCATGCGACGCCTGCGACCGCCACGCTTCGAATCGACGCCGGGCTCGCCGCCATCGGCACGCCAAGGCCGGGCTTAACCGAAAATCAAGGAACCGAGGAAGACCCCATCGCGGAAGGCGTAGGATGCCCCATATGGAGCATGGTGTTCTCGAGACCCCAGGCAACAACCAGGGCCGCGAGGACTTGGAGCATGAATTCTTTGGCGCATGAATGCTTCAGAGCTCGCCGGCTACGATACCGGCGGGCGAAGCGGGGGTGGTGATCAGATGGGCGACATCTTCGACCTTGCCGGCACCGGCGACGCGATGCTGCGAACGGGCCTCGTCATCATGGCCGTCACCTCGGCCTGGTGGTTCCTGACGGAGAACCGGGCGCTTGGCGTGATCCTCGCCGCGGCAGCGATCGGCGGCGCCGTCTATGTCGCCAACGCCGGCATCTTCCTGTGAAGGCCCGGCATCTTCCTGTGAAAGCGAATGAAGACCCGGTCGCGATGGTGGGCGGTGAGAGGATCGAACTCCCGGCATCCTCGGTGTAAACGAGGCGCTCTACCGCTGAGCTAACCGCCCCCATCGAACTTTGTCACGCATGCCACAAGCCCGCAAGCTTGGCACCAAGCCGGAGCGGTGCAGCGCGGGACTTCGGCCAATGCGACCGACCGTGCTGCACCGGCTGCAGGCGCGGCGCCTACTTCGCCACCGCTTCCTTCAGGTTCTTGGCGGCCGTGAAGCGCGGCACCTTCATCGCCGGGATCTTGATCTGCTTGCCGGTCGCGGGATTGCGCCCCTCGCGGGCCTTGCGCTTGGTGACCTTGAACTTGCCAAAGCCGGGGATGCTGACCTCGTCGCCCTTCTTCAGGGTCTTCTCGATCGAGTTGAAAATCATGTCGAAGATCATCCCGGCCTTGTCCTTGGTGATCTCCCCCTCTTCGGCGATGGCCGATACGAGATCTTTCTTGTTCATCGCTTGTGCCTTTCCTCGAGTTTCATCGTTTGGGGTTGATCACGCCCCTTGCCGATCGATCGGGTAGCGCCGAGTGGCACGGTCAGGCGGAGCTGCTGGCAGCCGTGGCCGCCATTCCCTTCTGAAGCGCGTCGCTCGCGGAATGCTCAGCTGCTAGCCCCGTCTGTTCTCGACTGTTCTTCCCGAAGAGATCCCAGGTCGAAACGGCGGCTATGGGCTTGAAGTTCCTTCCTCGCTACCGGCTCCGGCTATAGCCGCTGATAACGGGCTTGGCTAGCAGGAAAAGTGCAAACGGAGGCTGAAAATCGGGCTTTTCGACATGAAGAGGGCCCCTGCGGGGTTTGCAGGGGCCCAATTGACCGGCGCGTGGCGGCGAAATCATGCCGGGGAACGTATCGTCAGTGGGCGATCACACCGGTCTGATCGCCATCGGCGGCAACCGGAGCAACTGTCGTAGCCGTGTCCTCCTCAGCCCACTCGATCGGCTCGGGCATCCGCGTCAGGGCATGTCGCAAAGCCTCCTCGACCCGCGACACCGGGATGATCTCGAGCGCGTTCTTCACCTCGTCGGGGATCTCGGCGAGATCCTTGGCGTTCTCCTCGGGGATCAGCACGGTCTTCAGACCCCCGCGCAGGGCCGCCAACAGCTTCTCCTTGAGGCCGCCGATCGGCAGCACGCGACCACGCAGCGTGATCTCGCCCGTCATCGCCAGATCGCGGCGCACCGGAATGCCGGTCAGCACCGAGATGATGGTCGTCGCCATGGCGACGCCCGCCGAGGGACCGTCCTTGGGCGTCGCACCTTCCGGCACGTGGACGTGGATGTCCTTCTTTTCGAACATCGAGGCGGGGATGCCGAAGTCGACCGAACGGGAGCGCACATAGGCGTTGGCGGCCTGAATCGACTCCTTCATCACGTCGCGCAGATTGCCGGTGACTGTCATCTTGCCCTTGCCGGGCATCATCACGCCTTCCACCGTCAGCAGCTCGCCGCCGACCTCGGTCCAGGCAAGCCCGGTTACGACACCGACCTGGTCCTCGCTCTCGGCTTCGCCATAGCGGTACTTCGGCACGCCCAGATAGTCGGCGATATTGTCCATCGTCACGGCGACGGTGGTGACGCCCTTGGTGAGGATGTTCTTCACCGCCTTGCGGGAGAGCTTGGAGATCTCACGCTCGAGGCTGCGCACGCCCGCTTCGCGGGTGTAGCGCCGGATCAGCTCCTTCAGTGCGTCGTCGTCGAGCTGCCACTCGCTCGGGTCGAGCCCGTGGGCCAGCAGGTTCTCCGGGATCAGATGGCGCCGCGCGATCTGCACCTTCTCGTCCTCGGTGTAGCCGGCGATACGGATGATCTCCATCCGGTCCATCAGCGCCGGGGGAATGTTCAGCGTGTTCGCCGTCGTCACGAACATCACGCTCGACAGGTCGTAGTCGACCTCGAGGTAGTGATCGTTGAAGGTGTGGTTCTGCTCCGGATCGAGCACCTCGAGCAGCGCCGCCGCCGGATCGCCACGGAAGTCCGAGCCCATCTTGTCCACCTCGTCGAGCAGGAACAACGGGTTCGACTTCTTCGCCTTCTTCATCGACTGGATGACCTTGCCGGGCATCGAGCCGATATAGGTGCGGCGGTGACCACGGATCTCGGCCTCGTCACGCACGCCGCCGAGCGACATGCGCACGAACTCTCGCCCGGTCGCGCGAGCGATCGACTTGCCGAGCGACGTCTTGCCGACGCCGGGCGGGCCAACGAGGCACAGGATCGGGCCCTTGAGCTTGTTCGTGCGCTGTTGCACGGCCAGGTACTCGATGATGCGCTCCTTGACCTTCTCGAGGCCATAGTGCTCCTCCTCGAGCACCTGCTCGGCTTCTGCCAGGTCGCGCTTGATCTTGCCGGGCTTGCCCCACGGGATCGACAGCAGCCAGTCGAGATAGTTGCGCACGACCGTCGCCTCGGCCGACATCGGGCTCATCTGGCGCAGCTTCTTGACCTCGCCGAGCGCCTTGTCCTTGGCTTCCTTGGAGAGCTTGGTCGACTCGATCCGCTCCTCGAACTCGGCGATATCGTCGCGCTCATCGCCGTCGCCCAGCTCCTTCTGGATCGCCTTCATCTGCTCGTTGAGGTAGTACTCGCGCTGGGTCTTCTCCATCTGCCGCTTGACGCGGGAGCGGATTTTCTTCTCGACCTGCAGCACCGAGATCTCACTCTCCATCAGCGTATAGACCTTCTCCAGCCGGCTGGAGACGGTGGTGATCTCGAGGATGTCCTGCTTGTCGGCAATCTTGATGGCAAGGTGGGAGGCGATGGTGTCGCCGAGCTTGGAATAGTCGTCGATCTGGGTAACGGTCGCGAGCACCTCGGGCGAGATCTTCTTGTTGAGCTTCACGTAGCTCTCGAACTGCGACACCGCCGAGCGGGCCATCGCCTCGATCTCTTCCTCGGAGCCAGCCTCCTCGACGACGCGCTCGACCTCGGCCTCGAAGTGCGCGGCATTGGGGGTGTAGCGCAGGATGCGGGCGCGCGCCGTTCCCTCGACCAGCACCTTGACGGTGCCGTCGGGCAGCTTCAGCAGCTGCAGGACGGAGGCGAGCGTGCCGACCGAGTAGATGCCTTCGGGCGAGGGATCGTCATCGCTCGCATTCTTCTGCGCGACGAGCAGGATCTGCTTGTCGTGCCGCATCACCTCCTCGAGCGCGCTGATCGACTTCTCGCGCCCCACGAAGAGAGGCACGATCATGTAGGGGAAAACCACGATGTCGCGCAGCGGGAGCACCGGGAAGAGCTCAGCCTTGGCGCCCTTACGCATTCCATGGATCTCGTCGGCCATCGTTCCGTTTTCCTGTCTTGCCACGCCTGCCGCCAGCTCGCCCGATGCGACACCTGCAGTCCAGGCTGCGTCAATCCGCTACGCCGAGGGTGTCTAAGCCGGTCCCTGAGGCCCCGGCCCGGCCCTCGCACTGTCCGGACCAACTTGGATAGCTATGCCCTATCGGTGCAAATTCAAGGGCAGAGCCCATGCTGTGCCCAACGGACATGGGCCCGTTGGGAATTCGCGCAACCTCGGGGTCACGCGCTGGTGCTGATTTCGCTCATCCGGTCGGAGTAGATCCTCAGCGGCTTGGCGCGGCCCTCGACCACCTCCTGGCTGATGACGACCTCTTCCACGCCCTTCATGGCGGGCAGATCGAACATGCTCTCGAGCAGGATGCTCTCCATGATCGACCGCAAACCGCGGGCGCCGGTCTTGCGCTCGATCGCTCGCCGCGCAATGCCCCCGAGCGCGTCGTCGGCGAACGTGAGGCGCACATCCTCCATCTCGAACAGGCGCTGATACTGGCGCACCAATGCGTTCTTTGGCTCGGTCAGGATCTTGATGAGGGCAGGCTCGTCGAGATCGCCGAGCGTGGCCACGACCGGAAGCCGGCCGATGAACTCCGGGATCAGACCGAACTTCAACAGATCCTCTGGCTCGACCTCGCGCAGGATCTCGCCCTGACGCCGCTCGTCGACCGAGCGCACCTTGGCGCCGAAGCCGATCGAGGTGGAGCGGCCACGCTGGGAGATGATTTTTTCCAGGCCGGAGAACGCGCCGCCGCAGATGAAGAGGATGTTGGTCGTGTCGACCTGCAGGAACTCCTGCTGGGGATGCTTGCGGCCGCCCTGGGGTGGCACGCTCGCAACCGTGCCTTCCATGATCTTCAGCAGCGCCTGCTGCACGCCCTCGCCCGAGACATCCCGGGTGATCGAGGGGTTGTCGGATTTGCGGCTGATCTTGTCGACCTCGTCGATATAGACGATGCCGCGTTGCGCCCGCTCGACATTGTAGTCGGCATTCTGCAACAGCTTCAGGATGATGTTCTCGACGTCCTCGCCGACATAGCCGGCCTCGGTCAAGGTGGTGGCGTCGGCCATGGTGAACGGCACATCGAGTATGCGCGCCAGTGTCTGCGCCAACAGCGTCTTGCCGCAGCCGGTCGGTCCGACCAGCAGGATGTTCGATTTCGCCAGCTCCACATCGTTGTTCTTGGCGGCGTGGTTGATGCGCTTGTAGTGGTTGTGCACGGCGACCGAGAGGACTTTCTTGGCGTGATCCTGACCGATCACGTAGTCGTCCAGAACGGCACAGATCTCGTGCGGGGTGGGCACGCCGTCGCGTGACTTGACGAGCGAGCTCTTGTTCTCTTCGCGAATGATGTCCATGCAGAGCTCGACGCATTCATCGCAGATGAACACCGTCGGGCCGGCGATGAGTTTCCTCACCTCGTGCTGGCTCTTTCCGCAGAAAGAACAATAAAGTGTATTCTTGTCAGCCATCTCGCTCGTCTTGCCCTTTCGGACCAGCCTTACGGCCGGTCGGTTTCTGGCTGTCTCACGACCCCTGTTCGCGCGTTTGCCCTCAAAACCGACGCCCCGACTCGAAGTTCGCACGAACCAGAGCGCGACCTCGGTAACCAGAGCACGGTCTGCGCCGTCAGATCAAGCCGTGAGAGCAGAACTCATCGCCGCGTCCCATTGCTTCGCGGCGCATTTGCAACACCTGTTGCAGCGGCACCTCGGCTCTGCCTTTCCACCTTTCCTCGACCGGCCCTCTGATACCGATACGATCGGTTTCCCGATCGGATGGGCAGATTGATGGCCGATTCGGCCGGAATGAGGACGATGCCGCCTCCATTTGCGCAAATGTGCCGTCAGCACGCCTCGCTCGAGCCAGACGTGTCACGCTGCCGCGGCACGTCCTGCATCTGTCTGAAGGCAAGCACCGCGCCAGTTCGTCGAGCGAGCCAAGCAGCCTTTGCTTGGCCGCCCGACGCCCGCGTCATGGCGAACCCACCAGCGGAGCGGGACGCGCTTAGTCGCAGCCCACTTGTAAGGCTGAGCGGCAGCCTGCCGAATTGATCGCTGCCGTTGCCGCGATGATGTGGACGGGCTCTCAGGCCGCGCCCAAAAAACAACTGCTCCGTCTTCCCGGGCGATCGAATCCCCCGCAATAAGCCCAGGCTTAGAACGATACCGGATACAAGCCCCGACGGGATCGTGCAAGTTATTGTGCCTTCAGCCCTTTTTGTGCTGGATCCCGGCTCGGCGCTCCCGTTGGTCGCTTGGCCGGGAAGACGGCGGGGCGAGAAATGGGCTCGATGAAACAGATTCACTTGTTCTTGCGGGCTCTTAGTGTTCCGACTCAGTCATTGATCCAGTCTCGCCGGAATCGAATGAATGGGAGGAACACTAAGCAGAGTTCGCAAAAGTGGCCTTCCCGGTTTTGCGATAAAACTCTGCGAATTCAAAGGATTCTAATCAGACATTCGTTGGGTTTCCAACGAATGTCTGATTAGCTGCGTTTGAGGCCGGTCGGGTCGCTGTCATCGTTTTCGGCGCGCTTGGCGATGACCTGGTCGATCAGGCCGAACTTCTGCGCGTCATCGGCGGTCAAAAAGTAGTCGCGGTCGAGCGTGCGCTCGATCATCTCATAAGGCTGACCGGTGTGTTTGACATAGACATCGTTCAGCCGGCGCTTCATCTTGATGATATCCTCGGCGTGGCGCTCGATGTCGCTGGCTTGGCCCTGGAAGCCGCCCGAGGGCTGATGCAGCATGATGCGCGCATTCGGCAGCGCGAAACGCATGCCCTTGGTGCCAGCCGTCAGCAGCAGCGATCCCATCGAGGCGGCCTGGCCGATGCAAAGCGTGGCGACCGCCGGGCGGATGTACTGCATGGTGTCGTAGATCGCCATTCCCGACGTGACGATGCCGCCCGGTGAGTTGATGTACATGGAGATTTCTTTTTTCGGGTTCTCCGATTCCAGGAACAGCAGCTGCATGCTGATCGAGGCCGCGGTCTGGTCGTCGATCGGCCCGGTCACGAAGATGATGCGCTCTTTCAGCATCCGCGACGGCAGATCGTAGCCGCGCTCGCCCCGGTTGGTCTGCTCGATCACGGTCGGCCAATAGGCGGCGTAGGTCTCAAGCGGGTCGCGCATATCTGGTGTCCTCTGTTCGGGCCGTCTCGGTGGCCGCGTTCGGCTTGGGGTCGGACGCAAAAATACTCTCATGCCAGCAGCAGAATGATAGCCGCCGCCAATGGATCTCGATTGCTCTGCTTCGGCCGCGCGCGAACGGGCGGGATGCCGGGATCAATCGTGCTTGTGACCGTGTGCGCCATGATCATGGTCATGATGGTCGTGATCATGATGGTCGTGATCGTGGTGATCATGGTCATGATCATGGGCATCGGCGGCCGCAGGCTGCTCGGTATCGTCCTCCAGGTCCTTGAACAGCTCCTCGGACGTCACCGTGCGCTCGTGAACCTTGGCGAGCTCGAGCACGAAGCTCACGACTTTGTCCTCGAAGATCGGCGCTCGCAATTGGGCCAGCGCGGCCGGGTTCTTGCGATAGAAGTCGTAGACGAACTTCTCCCGGCCGGGATACTGGCGGACCTGGGCGGCGAGCGACCGGCCGAGCTCCTCGTCGGACACCTTCAGCTCGTTCTTCTCGCCGATCTCCGAGAGCAGCAGCCCCAGCCGCACGCGCCGCTCGGCGAGCTTCCTCATCTCGGCGCGCTCGCTCTCCTCGGTCTTGCCTTCGTCGGCAAAGGTGCGGCCGGCCTGCGTCAGATTCTGGCTCAGCCGCTTCCAGATCTCGTTGAACTCGCCCTCGACCAGCGTGGGTGGCAGCTCGAAGCTGTGGCGCGCGTCGAGCGCGTCCAGCAGCGCGCGCTTGGCTTTGGCCCTGGAGGCATTGGCGTATTCGGTCCGAAGCCGCTCGCGCAGCGCCTCCTTAAGCTTGTCGAGGCCCTCGAAATTGAAGCCCTTGGCGAACTCGTCGTCGGCGACCGGGCGCTGCGGCGCCGCGACTTCCTTGACCTTCACCGCGAACTCGGCCGGCTTGCCGGCGAGCGTCTTCACCGGATAGGCCTCGGGAAACGTCACGTTGAGCGTCCGCGCCTCGCCGGCAACCGCACCCTTGATGCCCTCCTCAAAGCCCGGAATGAAGCCGCCGCGACCGATGATCATCAGCGCGTCGTCGCCCTTGCCGCCCTCGAAAGTCTCGCCATCGATCCGGCCTTCGAAATCGAAGGTGACGCGATCAGCCTCGGCCGCGATCCGGCCCTCGGTTGCCTCGTAGCGTGTTGCGTTGTCGAGCAATGGGACCAGCGCCTTCTCGACGTCGGCCTCGCCTACCTCGGCGACCGGGCGCTCGACCTCGAGGGTCGACAGGTCGGACAACGCGATCGCCGGCAGCACCTCGAAGGAAACGGTGTAGGCGAGGTCGGCGCTGCCCCCGATCACACGCTCGATCTCGTCCTTGTCCTCGGGCAGCTTGATCTCGGGGCGCATCGCCGGACGCTCCTTGCGCTGGTCGAGCGCCTGCTGGGTCGTCTCCGCGACCGCGCTCTGCACCACCTCGGCCATCACCGAGCGGCCGTAGACCCGGCGGAGATGGGCAACCGGCACCTTGCCCGGGCGGAAGCCCTTGAGCCGAACCGTATCCTTCAGCTCATCGAGCTTCTTGGTGAAACGCTCACCCAGCTCGCTTGCGCCCAACACGACCTTCAGCTCGCGCTTCAGGCCCACATTGCTCATTTCCGTGACCAGCATCTCACACCCGTCCAACCGTCGATGGCGGCACTGGATGTGCCCGCCGGAAACCTTCGTGCTTGCGGATCCAGGGCCCCAGGCAACTGGTGCGGGCGGAGGGACTCGAACCCCCAAGGCCTAAGCCACCAGAACCTAAATCTGGCGTGTCTGCCAATTCCACCACGCCCGCGCTGCCCGCAGAACCAATCCCGAAAGGCACGATCCATGCCCAGACCCCGTAGCCGGGTTCTCGTGCACGCGCCATGCCCCTCCGGCAAAAACCGCTCCCCTCGAATCATTGGTCGATCGGACCAAAAGTCGTTGATCCATTTGCCTCGGGGCGAGCGTACACCTTACGCAATCCCTCGAGACGGCCTATATGATCCGCAGAGTGTCCTAAACGAGGGCTCGGCTTTAGCAAGAACCGGCGCCCTGCACAATCGGGTTTGAACCATGCTGATGCGAAACGCTCTGACTGCTTTCTCGATCGCCTCGATCCTCGCGATCGGTGGACCACTCGCCGGCTCGGCCTTTGCCGGCTCGGCGGCAGGCACCGTCACCCGCATCAAGGGTGACGCCAGCGTCACGCGCGGAACAGCCAAGGTGGTGCTGGGCCAAGGCGTCGCGCTCGAGGCGCTCGACCGGATCGAGACCGGCAAGGATGCCCGCCTCGAGGTGACTTTCCTCGATGAGACCAAGCTCACGCTGGGCGAGAATGCGGCCCTCACGATCGACGAGTACGTCTATAAGCCCGAGCAGAATCAAGGCTTTACCCTGCTCGGACTGTTGCAGGGCGCATTCCGCTTCACCACCGGCAAGATCGGCAAGCTGACCGAGAGGCGGGTCGAGGTGAAGACTGGCTTCGCCAATCTCGCCGTGCGCGGCACCGACTTCTGGGGCGGCCCGATCGACGGCAAGAACGGCGTGCTGGTGCTCGACGGCCAGGTCGAGGTGACGACCAATCGCGGCAAGGTGCTGCTCGACAAGCCGAATGCGGGAACCGTGGTAACGGCGATCGGTAAACGGCCCGGCAAGTCCAAGACCTGGGGCGAAGGCAAAATCGCTCGCGCGGTCGCGACGGTCACGTTCTGAGCCGGCCGATGCGGACACGGATGACGTGTCCGCAACACCCTCACACGCCTGCCAGCCATTCCGGCGGCATTTTGGGATAGTCAGATAAAGCCATCTGCTGGAAGCCGCGGTGGCTCGCCGCAATCCGCGCGGCGGTCCTGTCCTCTGCCGCCACGTCTGCAAGCAGATCCGCCGTCGCCTGACGGGCGCTCAGCCACAGCCCCATCGTCTCGTGGGCAATCATCATGCCTCTGGCGCGCATGGCCGCGAGCGCGGGGCGGGAGTGCGCCGCCAGCTCACGCGTGAGAGCAAGGCTCGCCGATTCGATCGCGACCTCGAGGATCGCGCGATCGCTGCTCGAAAGCCGGTCCCAGGCTGCACGGCCGACAACCGCCGAGAAGTGCGTGCCGCCGGCGAAGAAATCGCCATGCTGCAGGCTCGCGGCCGCACTAGGCATACCGAGCATCAGATCGAGCATCGGATCGAAGCCCATCGCGGCATCGAGCCGGCCAGAGGCGAGCGACGGCACGAGGTTGTCGGGTGCAATGCGTTGGACTGCGGCGCCGAGCGCTGCGAGCACATCGCCAGCGACCCCGCACGCAGCAATCGAGACGGACTTCAGTCCGGCCAATGGCCGCACGCCATAGAGCCCGCGATCGAGGCCGCCATGTCCGGCGTGGAACGGCTTCAAGCCCTGCTCGGCCGCCAACGCGTCCCACAACGACTGCCCGCCCCCGCAGGCGAGCCACGTCGCCGTCTGCTCGCCGGTGAGGCCGTAGGGCACGCCGGTGAAGAAGGCCTCAGCCCGCGGGCGGCCGTTGCCTGCAAGCGTCATCGTCAGTCCGATCTCGGCTTCGCCCGCGGCAACGAGCGCCGCCGGGTCTGCAGCCGTGCCCGCCGCAGGAGCGAGCCGCAAGCGTCCCCCCGACATTGCCACCATCCGCTCGCCCAGCCGGCGTACGAATCCATCGACGCCAGGCAAATCGGTCGCAAGAGCTGTCGCCAGCCGCAACTCGATCGCGCCGGTCGGGAGCGAGGGCGCCGCCATGCCGGGAGCAGCCTCGAGGGCGACGCCTGTCGCCGTGGCGGCTGCGGCTGCACCGGTCGACTTCAGGAACGAGCGGCGATCCATGGGGCCTCCAACGATTGATTGGGCAGGTTCGTTGGCGCCAGTCTAAGCCGGTTTCGCTCTCTTCGCCAATGCGCGATCAGCTGACCTCGGCGCCCGCTCAATGGCGCGTAAACAGCTGCTCCTCGAGCCGCTTGATCGCGTGATGGGGCACGCTGTCGTTGCTGCTGCCGGGTCCAGCGACGAGGCGGAGCATGTCGATCAGATCGCTGCGCTCCTTGGCTTCGAGTTGGCTCTCGATCGGACCACACAGCCGGCGCAAGGCCTGGTCCAGATCGCGGACGTCCTTGGCCAGCCAGCGGCCGCGCGCAAGCAGCTCCTCGGCCTCCTGCTGGGTCGCATCGAAATGATCGATCATCTCGCCCAGGATCAGCGAGCGCTCGGCATCGGTCATGGCGCCGTCGTATTCCGCGACCGCCACCATCATGGCGGAAGCCGCTTCGCGCGGATCGCTCACGAGGTCGAGCGGATGCCGGCCCGCCTTGCGGCTCCAGGAGAGGCGCCGAAAGAAGCCTCGCGCCTCGTCGGCTGCCCCGATCATGCCTTTGGCCGCATCGGATGCCGCCTGAATGCGCCACAGCACTACCCCGACAGCGCCCATGGCCGCCAGCAATGCAAGGATGATCCCCAAGGATGCCCTCCTCCGGTCGTCGGTCGCCCAGCCACTGTCCAAGGGGATCGCTTAGCACGAAACAATGAACAATTGTGGCAGGCCTCCCGCCGGAACGGGAAGCCTGCCGTGCTGATCAGAGGACGAAGTCGGAGATGTCGAGCTCGTACTCGTGCGTGCCGACGAGCTTGACCGTGTCGCCGCCGCCCAGATCGATGGTGGTGCCCGAGGCATCCTCGGAGGCGCGTGCGTTCACCTGCGCCATGCTGGTGAAGTTGAACGCGGTGCTGCTCAGATCGAGCACATCGTCCCACTGCAGGTCATGGATGTAGTCGTTGCCGCCGCCAGCCTCGAACTTGAAAATGTCCGCGCCTGCCCCGCCCCACATCAGATCCCCGCCCGTCCCGCCGGCCAGATAGTCGGCGCCATTGCCCCCCATCAACTCATCGCCATCGCCGCCGCCGAGCAGGGTGTCGTTGCCGTCCTCGCCCCAGAGCCGGTCGTAGCCGCTCTCGCCGTAGAGCCTGTCGTTGCCCGAGCCACCGGCGAGGTCGTCGTGACCATCGCCGCCCGCGAGCATGTCGGCGCCCTCGCCGCCCCAGGCGCTGTCATTGCCGAGCCCGCCCCAGACCTTGTCGTTGCCGGTGCCCCCGATCAGCTGGTCCTGGCCGTCGCCGCCAATCAGCTGGTCGTTGCCCGACTCGCCAAACAGTCTGTCGTTGCCCGCATCGCCCCAGATCCTGTCGTTGCCGGTACCGCCCTCGACGGTGTCGTTGCCATTGCCGGCAACCACCTGGTCGTTGCCGCCACGGGCATCGATGAAATCGCTGCCGTTGTAGCCAAAAATCAGGTTGCTCAGGTTGTTGTCGGTGAAGTTGTCGGCGAAATTGGTAAGGTGCCTGGTCGCCATGTCATCTCTCCTTGTTTTTCTTTTTTGGGCCTGATTTTCAGATCAGGTTCCGCTGCAATTTTTCCGATCGCTCGGATAGCCCTGATCTGTTGCGGGAGAGGCGCAACTTCAAGATTCTACAATGTTGTTGGTGGCACCGGCGCAAAAGTACGGTTTACAAAACATTAATTCTTAAACGGGACTCCGTGTCACTTGCAGAGATCCCGGGGACGACGGGTTTGGGTTCGGCAGGTCGCGTGAAGACAAGCCGTCAGTCGTCGCCGGCCACCAGCGCCAGCACGCGCAATGGGCTGCCGGTGCCATTCTCGATCTTCAAAGGCGCTGCGATCAGGATCGCGCCTGTTGCCGGCAGCTCGTCCAGGTTGGTGAGCGACGCCAGTCCGAGTTTGCCGGCGCCATGCATCAGGCTATGGGCCGGGAACGGCGGCTCGAAGCCGAAGGCCTGGCCGTGGTCGGTGCCGACCGCTTCGACGCCCCAGCCGAGGATGTCGCGCTTCTCGATCGGGAAGCGGATGGCGTCGGCGTTGGGGCCCGGCACGTGGGGCCCGTCCTCCTTGGCATTGAGGAATTTCGCGGGGTCCTTGCGCTTCGACCAATCGGTGCGCATCAACACCCAGCAGCCGGAAGGGATCTTGCCGTGCGCGTCCTCGAAGGCGCGGATGTGAGCGGGCGTGATCGATTGCTCGAAGGATGCCAAGAAGGACGAGCGCTTCGTCATGACGCCGAAGCACATTCAGGCGCACGAGGAGGAGCATGGGAAAATTCCTGCCGGCTCCTGGGTGCTGATGCGCACCGACTGGTCGAAGCGCACCGACCCCGCCCGCTTCCTCAACGCCAGGGAGGACGGACCGCACGTGCCGGGGCCGAGTGCCGACGCCGTCCGTTTCCTCGTCGTCGAGC
>JANNSW010000673.1:0-1932 GCA_031403055.1 Hyphomicrobiaceae bacterium
GCGTTCTGCTCGACCAGCAGCACCGCGACGCCGCGCTTGCGGATGGCGAGCACGGTCTCGAAGATCTGCTCGACCAGGATCGGCGCGAGGCCCATGCTCGGCTCGTCGAGCAGCAAAACCTTGGGTTGCGACATCAGCGCGCGACCCATGGCGAGCATCTGCTGCTCCCCGCCCGAAAGTGTGCCGCCGAGCTGGCTGTAGCGTTCGCGCAGCCGCGGAAACATCGACAGCACTTCCTCCTCGGTGCGCTTGAACTCCTCCTTGTCGTTGCGCAGGAACGCACCCGCTTTCAGGTTCTCCGCGATCGTCAGCCGGCCGAACACGCGCCGGCCTTCCGGCACCTGGACGATACCCAATCCCACCACCTTGAAGGGTGGAGTCGCGTTGATCACCTGACCCTTGTAGCGGACCTCGCCGCTGCTCGCCGCCAGGATGCTCGAGATCGCCTTCAGCGTGGTGCTCTTGCCCGCGCCGTTCGCGCCAATCAACGTCACGATCTGATCGGCTCCCAGCCGAAGCGAGATGCCGCGCAGAGCATGGATCTTGCCGTAGTGGACGTGGAGATCCCTTACTTCGAGCAGAGCGGTATTGCTCGCATCCATCGTCCTCGTCTCCGTCCCCTGGCAGCCTATTTGAGCGCCTTCAGCTTGCCGCTGCCGGTGCCGAGATAAGCCTCGATCACCTTCTTGTCGTTTTGCACCTCGGCGGGCGTACCCTCCGCGATCTTGACGCCATGGTCGAGCACGCTCACGCGGTCGGATATGCCCATCACCACGCGCATGGAATGCTCGATCAGCAGGATCGTCACGCCGATCTCGTCGCGGACCCGGCGCACGAACGCCATCATGTCGCCGGACTCGCGCGGGTTCATCCCAGCCATCGGCTCGTCGAGCATCAACAGCTTCGGCTTGGTGCCGATCGCTCGCGCGATTTCGAGCCGCCGCTGGTCGCCATAGGCGAGGTTGCGGGCGACGATATCGCCGCGGCCGCGCAAGCCCACGAACTCGAGGATCTTGATCGCCTCTTCCGTCCCACGGCGTTCGTCATCGCGGCTGAAGCGGGTGTTCAGCACCGTGCCGAGCCAGGTCGACTTCAGGTGAATGTGCATGCCCACGAGGATGTTCTCGATCGCCGTCAGGTTCTTGAACAGGCGGATGGTCTGGTAGGTGCGGTTGATGCCGGCCTGGGCGACCCGGTCGGGCAATACCCCGTCGATGCGCTCGCCCTTGAACAGAACCTCGCCGTCGTCCGGCGTATAGAATTGCATGATGCAGTTGAACACGGTCGTCTTGCCGGCGCCGTTGGGGCCGATGATCGAATGGATCATGCCTTCCCGGACATCGAGGTCGAGGCGGTCGAGGGCGACGAGCCCGCCAAACCGCTTCGTCATGGCGACAGTCCTCAGCAGCACCTCGCCCGGCATCGTGTTCCCGCCAGGTTGGGTCCCTCGAGTAGACACGGTGCTCATATCTGCTGTGCTCACGCCACCTTCTCCATGACGGATGCCTGCACTGCCGCCTTGGTCTCGGCATCGAGCTGCAGCTCGCGCACTTTGGCGGCCGACGGCCACAGTCCCTCCGGCTTCAACCGCGTCACCGCGATGATGGCAAGGCCGTAGAACAGATATCGGAACTCGCCGAACTCGCGCAGCATCTCCGGCAATCCGATCAGCACCGCCGAGCCGAGCACGACGCCCGGGAGGCTGCCCATGCCACCCACGATGATGAGGGCGAGGACGTTGATCGAGATGATGAGCTGGAAGGAATGCGGGAAGATCGAGCCGACCAAGACCGCGAAGATCGAGCCGGCGAGGCCGGCGAAGGCGGCGCCCAGACCATAGGCGAGCAGTTTCACGCCGATCAGGTTGATGCCGAGCGCCTGCGCCACGTCCTCGTCGTCGCGGATCGCCGTCCATGCGCGGCCGAGCCGGGA
>JANNSW010000674.1:0-9042 GCA_031403055.1 Hyphomicrobiaceae bacterium
CGGGGCCGGCGCGGCTGTCGCATGGGAGGTGCCTGCGGGCACCAACTCGTCGGCTCCGCGCAAGCGGCGGGTGAAGCAGCCCAGGCAGCATCCCAGGACGTAGGCGAGCGCCAGCAGCGCGAGAGACTGGAGGATGTAATAGCTCATCTCGGCAACCTCGGCTCCTATCGTCCGATACACACGGGGCTCGGACAGCCCGCTACCAATCTCAGCCCGCCGTCAGCTCGCGGCACGCGCGCCGCGAGCCAGCGCTACCGCAAGCTCAGTCCTCGTCCGCGTTCGCGCATGCATACCAGCCCCACCCGAACCCGAGCAGCAGCGCGATCAGCAGATAGGGCCAGAGCTGCCAGGCCAGATAGTCGATGCTCGTCAACATAGTGAAACCTTTCGCGCCTCGGATCACCGCAGTCTACTGGATCGAAACCTCGAGCTCGATGCGCCGGTTGCGGGCCTTGTTGGCCTTCGTATCGTTGTTGGCGATGGGCTGCATCTCGCCATAGCCGATCGCCGACATCCGGCTGCGATCCATGCCCAGGCCGGCCAGGTAGCCGACCACGGCCTCGGCCCGCCGCTCGGACAGCCATTGATTGTACTTGGCGGCCCCGTCGGAATCGGTATGCCCGGCGATGGCGATCCGCATGTCAGGGCAACGTTGCGCGATATCGGGCAGCGCTCCGAGCGTCTTCTTGGATTTCCGATCGAGCTCGAATTTCGCCGTCGCGAACAACACCTGCCCGCGTCGCACCATCGTATTGAGCACGGCCTGGCAATCGCCGGCATCGAGCTTGTCGCTCGATTGCAGCAGCACATCGACGTCGACTTTCTCCTCGGCCTGCTTGCGTGCCACCACATCCGGGTCGGGCGTCGGGGGAGGGACCAATACGACCTCGTTCTCCCCGCCATAGCCCTGGGGCAATCCTTCCTCGAGCATCCGGCGGGCGCGCGCCATCATGGCATCGCTGTCGGCCTCGCCATTCAACCGCACCAGCCCTTTGCGGATGGCGATCTTGCCCTTCTCCAGCAGCGTCAGCGGATCGAGCGCCTTCAGGATTGCATCGACCCAGCCATCGGGCGCGCCATCGCGAACCTCGAGGCGGTCCTTGATGGTGCGGTCGGGAAGCTTGCGCTTGGCGGCAGCGATCACGGCCGCGCGCGAAGCCTCGGTTGGCACGGTGCCCTCCAGATCGAGCTCGAGCCCGTCATAGGTCGCATCGAACCGGTATTCCTGGGTTTCGCCCTCGGCCACGGCCTGGGCTTCGGCATCGGCCTTGGCCTTGGCCTTCTCCTCGGCCGCGAGCCGCTCCTGCTCCGCTTTGGCGGCGAGCTCCTCCTTGGCGCGCTTACGATCGGCCTCCTCGGCCGTCTTGCGCTCGTCCTCGGCTGCGATTTCCTCGGCCGAGGGTCCGACATAGGCGACTTGCGACCGGCCGTCATAGCCCGAGGGCATCGCGGTGCGGACGATCACCTCGATCCGGCCCGGCACGGCCTCGACCCGGGTCTCGCCCTCGATCGAGAGCTCGCGGCCCGTCAGCACCGCACGGCCTTCGCCCAGGATCGACACAGCGCGGATGCCCGTCTGCACCACGCGCAGCCAATCCCGCTCGGGCTCGGGCACGCCGCCGAAGATCTCCATGCGGTCCGTGAGGTTGCGGCCGGCAAAGCGCTGCGCGGCGTAGTCGAAGATCTTCCTGCGTGTTTCCTCGCTGGGGATCTGGCCCTCGAGCACGATCGTGTCGCCCTTGGCCGACAGCTGCCAGACGTAGGTAGCGGCGATCGGGCGCGTGACCTTGGCCTCGCGGATCCGGGTGCCGCGCGGCGCTCGGGTCAGTGCAGCCTGGATGGCGTCATAGCCCGGAATGTCGATGGCTTCGCCTTCGAGCGAAAGCTGGTTGCCCTCGATCCGGGCCCGGCCACGCTTCATGGCGGCGAGCTGGTCGATCGCATAGCCCGCGGCGTCGCGCCACTCCTCCTGTGTGCCCGGGTGGCCGAGCGCGAGCGCGAGGCGATCGGTGATCTCGACACCGGGATGGCTGCGGGCGGCGCGTGCGAGGATGGCGGCACGCACGTCCTCGCTCGGCACTTGGCCCTCGAGCACCAATCGGCCGTCCTCGTAGTCGGCAGAGAAAGTGTAGGGATTGACGGTCGCCAGCGCCGGCTTCGCGATGGTGATGCGCTCCTCCAGTCGAATCCGGCGCGGCAGCGACGACTTCAGCCGCGCGCTCAGATCCCTGGCAGTCGCCTCATCGACCGCAAGTCCCTCGATCACGAGCGTGTCGCGCTCGATGCGGGCCTCGCCCGATTTGAGGCGGACCAACGCTTCGAGCGAGGCCCGTGCCGCCTTGGCGAAGTCGGCCGGCTCGCCGCGCGCAACCTCGGTCAGATCGGTGGCGCGACCGCCCGGGGCGTCACGCTCGGCTGACTTCAGCAGGTCGGCCCTGGTGGTCTCGTCGGGCACGTAGCCTTCGAGCACGACGCCATCCTCGGACAGCCGCGCACTCCATCGGTAGGGATCGACGGTTGCGATGCGGGCCTTCTCGAAGGTCACTGCTCCCGCGACCGTGAACTCGCTCGGCAGCGATCGCCGCAGGCTCGCGTCGATTTCGCCGGCGCGGTCCTCGTCGACCGCCAGGCCATCGAACGTCAGCTGGTCCTTGGCAAAGCTCGCCGTTCCCTTCTTCAAGCGCGACAGATGGTCGAGCGTGGTCAGCGCAGCCTCCAGGAAACGCGGCGGCTCGCCGCGCGCGACCTCCGTCAAGTCGACGATCCTGACGCCCGGGATCCGCCGTTTGGCTTCCGCGACGAGGCTCGTCCGCGCTTCCTGGGAGGGGATGAAACCTTCCAGCACCAGGCTCTTGTCGGTAAAGCCCGCGCTCCAGGCGTAGGCCTCGACCGTGCGCTCGCGCGGCTTCAGAAAAGTGACGCGATCGCTCAAGCGGAAGCTCGCCGGCAATGCTGATTTGAGCCCCCCGACCGCCTGATCGGCCACGTCCTGATCCTTGGCGACGCCCGACAGCTCGACATCGGTGTCGGTCAGCCCGGCCTCGCCTTCCTCGAGCATGGCGAGATGGTCGATGACGGCGCTGGCCGCGTCCTCGAACTGGCGCGGCTCGCCGCCGCCGATCTTGGTGCGGTCGGTGACGGCGGCCCGCGGCAGGCGCTGCTTGAGCTGGCGCAGCAGGCGATCGCGCAACTGGGCGTCCGGCAGGAAGCCCTCCAGCACCAGCTTGCTGGCCTTCAGGCTGGCGCTGAAGGGATAGGGGCTGATGGCTGGCGCCCGCACGTCGTTCTGGCCGAGCGTGACACCGCGGGGAAGCTTGCGCTGCAGCTCGCCGTTGACCGTGTCGAAATCGTCCGTCGAGCGTGCGACACCGGCAAGCGAAAGCTCGAGGTCCTCGAGCCGGACATCGCCAGTGTCGAGCCGGACCAGCTGGTCGAAACCGAAGCGGATGCCCTCGAGGAAACTGGTGCGGCGCGGCTCGCCACGGCCGAGCTGCATGCGGTCGTCGATCTGCAATCCAGGAAACCGCTCCCGCGCCAGCTCGACCACATTCCGCCGCTCGTCGTCGCCGGGCACGTACCCCTCGAGCCGCAGCCGATTGCCGTCCCGCATCGCCGACCAGACATAGGGACGCACTTCGTCGATCAGCGCGAGCCGGTCCTCGACATTGCGAACGCCCCAGGTGCCGCGCACGATTTCGATCGCCTGCCGGCGCTCCTCCTCGTCCACGGCCTGGCCGGCGATCACTCCTTCACGCCCGCCGAACTGCGGCTGGGCGAAGGAAAAGCCTGCATCCTCGAGTGCGGCCGTTGTACGCGAAGTCAAGTCCTTCTCGATCCGCGCCTGCTCGCCGAGCACCATCACCAGGCCGAGAAGAGCCAGAGGCAGGAGGCCCCACAACCAACGCAATGGTCTGCATCTCATGCTGCAACGCTCCAACCAGACAGGTAGCCTCGGCCGCGCAGGCGAGCCGAGGGCAATCACCGGCAAGGTGAAGAGCGCAACCACTCCTCAGTCAAGAGAGAAATTTGCCTAAGGCGTCGCAGTGCGCTCGCGATGGCTACCCGCGTCTGCCTGGGGCGGTCCTGCGCCGATCCCAACCCCCGGCGAGACACTCAACCAGCGAAAGCCCTTGCAACTTGGGTGGAGAATGGAATTAGATCGGCATGCTAAGAAGGTCTCGAATGGAGACCAACGTTCTTTGGGAGGAAGCTATGCAGCATAATTTGCGCAGCGCCGCGGTCGTGATGGCCATGGCGAGCGTCGGGTTCGCCATGCCGGTCGCGGCGGACGTGCCGGAATCGGCCGATCCGATCAAGATCGCGCTGTTCGACTGGACCAGCGTCAATCTCAACGCCAAGATCCTCGGCGGCATCCTGGCGAAGCTCGGCTACTCGGTCGAGTACCCGACCGGGGACTATCTCTCCAGCCTCACGACCGGCCTCACCAATGGCGATCTGACGGTCGGCATCGAGTACTGGGACACGACCGCTGGCGAAGCGATGAAGGCGTCGGAGGCGACCGGTCAGACCGAACGCCTGGGTCCGCTCGGCCCCAAGGCCAAGGAGGAGTGGTGGTATCCCCTCTACATGAAGGAGAAGTGCCCGGGTCTGCCCAATTGGGAAGCCCTGAAGGACCCGGCGTGCGCCAAGGCGTTCTCGACGGCCGAGACCGGCGACAAGGGCCGCTATCTGGGTGGCCCCGTCACCTGGGAAGGCTACGATGACGAGCGCGTGGTGTCGCTCGGCCTGCCGTTCGTGGTGGTGCATGCCGGCACCGACGGCGCCATGTTCGCCGAGCTCGACAGCGCCTATCAGCGCAAGGCGCCAATCATGCTCTGGGTCTATTCCCCGCACTGGGCGCCCGCCAAGTACGAGGGCGAGTGGATCGAGTTCCCCAAGCATGAGAAGGCTTGCTACGAGGACGCCGCCTGGGGCTCCAACACCAGCGCGAAGTATGACTGCGGCAAGCCGTCGGGCGAGATCTGGAAGTTTTCCTGGGGCGGCATGAAGGACAAGTGGCCGGTTGCCTACAAAGTCACCAAGGCTTTCCAGATGGATTCGGCCGAGCTGAACGCTCTCTCCGGCCAAGTCGATCTGGACGGCAAGTCGATCGACGACGTGGCTGCGGCCTGGGTCGGGGCCAACGAGGCCAAGTGGCGCGCCTGGGCGCAGTAGCCGACTTTGGTATCTGGTGCAGTGAGCACGAGTGCCGGCTGGTTCTGCCCGAATGGGTGGAGCCGGCCGGCTTGCTTTGCCAGATCGGGCTGGCGGACGTAGCCTTCCGGCCGCGAACGTGACGATGTCGCACAGGTCCGCATGAACGATATGAGCCCAAGTCCAGCCACTTCCGCCTCGCCGAGCCAGGCCCGCAAGCACAAGCTCGTCTGCCGCGGTGTCTGGAAGGTGTTTGGCCCGCGGGCGGCCGAGTTCCTACGCGCAAACGCCGGCCGGCCCGATGCCGCTGCACTCGCGGGCGCGGGCCTGATCGGGGCCGTCCGCGGCGCGTCAATGAGCGTCTCCGAGGGCGAGATATTCATTGTCATGGGCCTGTCGGGCTCGGGCAAGTCGACCTTGCTGCGCTGCCTGTCGCGCCTGATCGAGCCGACGGCGGGCGAGGTTACCCTCGATGGTAAGGACCTGCTGAAGGCGAGCCCCGAGGAGCTGATCGAGATTCGCCGGCACAAGATGGGCATGGTGTTCCAGCACTTCGCCCTGCTGCCGCATCTGACAGTGCTCGAGAACGTCGCATTTCCGCTGTCGGTGCAGGGCGTCGAGCGCCGCGAGCGCGACGCGCGGGCCCGCGAGGTGATCGAGCTGGTGGGGTTGGGCGGCCGCGAGCGGCACTATCCCCGTGAGCTCTCCGGCGGGCAGCAGCAGCGTGTCGGTATCGCCCGCAGCCTCGCGGTGCGCCCGGAAATCTGGTTCCTGGACGAGCCGTACTCCGCCCTCGATCCTTTGATCCGGCGTGAGATGCAGGCCGAGCTGATGCGCCTGCAGGCCGTCTTGAAGAAGACCATCGTCTTCATCACCCATGATTTCGACGAGGCGATCCGGCTCGCCGACCGCATCGCCATCATGAAAGATGGCGAGATCATCCAGATCGGAACGCCCGAGGACCTGGTGCTGCATCCCGCGACCGACTATGTGGCCGAGTTCACGCGCGACGTGCAGCGCGCAAAGGTGATGTCGGCCGGCCGGCTGATGCAGCCAGTGAGCGCGGTGCGCGATTATGGCGGCAACGTCAGGTCGAATGCGAAGGTCGCGAGCTTTGCAGCCGCGATCGTGGGCGCCCGCAAGCTGTTCGCGGTGACGGACGAGGCGGGACGGCCGATCGGAGAGATCACACCCGAAGCCGTGATCGATCTGCTCGCCGGCCGTGACACGCTCGCGAGGGATCGGCCATGACGGCGCTGACCGGCGAGATGGGGCATGAGCGCAGCGCGGTCTCGCCCTGGTCGCTGGTCTGGGCGGGGGCGATCGCGGCGGTCGCGCTGATTTACCTGTTCCCCGGCATCGCGCCCTGGGCGGTCGACTATCCCGCGGGCGCCGTCGTTCCATTCGCCGAATGGGTCTCGGCCGTGATGGGCTGGCTGAAGACCAATCTCACCTGGTTCACGCGCTTCATTACCGACGTGTTCGGTGTGCCGCTCAAGTTTGCCTTCTCGCTGCTCGCCAAGGGCTTCAAGCTCGGCACGGGTCCCGACGCCTGGCTATTGCCGCGGCTGTCCTGGGTCGGCGTCTGCGCGGCAGCGGCCATTTGCGGCTATGCCTTCGGCGGAGTGCGTCTTGCCGCGCTCGCGGCCGGGTGCTTCCTCTACATAGCTTTTTTCGGGCAATGGGAAAGCTCGATGCTGACGTTGGCGCTGATCGCGATCAGCGTGCCGCTCTGCATCGTGCTCGGCGCATTTGCTGGCATTCTCGCCTACCGCAAACCGTGGGTCGACCGGGGCATCATCACGCCCGCGCTCGACCTGATGCAAACGATGCCGACCTTTGCCTACCTCATTCCGATGCTGCTGCTGTTCGGCAACAGCCCGGTCTCGGCGATGCTGGCGACCGCGATCTTCGCCATGCCGCCGATGGTGCGCGCAACCACGCTCGCGCTCGATCGCGTGCCCCACGAGATCGACGATTTCGGCGAGATGGCCGGTTGCACGCCGCGCCAGAAGCTGTGGCGCGTGCTGATGCCGTCGGCACGCCCGACGCTGATGATCGGCGTCAATCAGGTGATCATGCTCGCCCTCAACATGGTGATCATCTCCTCGATGATCGGGGCCGGCGGGCTCGGCTATGACGTGCTGCTCGCGTTGCGCGCGCTGAAGATCGGGCAGGGGATGGAAGCCGGCCTCGCCATCGTGGTGCTGGCGATCGCGCTCGACCGGATCTCGCAAGCCGCGGCGCGTCAGCGGCCGGCGGCCCACTTCATCGAGGGTCCGATCTGGGTCCGTCATCCCTATCTGGCGCTTGCGCTCGCGATCCTGGCGGCGACGACGGTGCTCGGCCTGTTCCTGCCGGTGTTCGCCGCCGTGCCGAAATCGATCACGATCTCGACGGCGCCACTGTGGAAGGCAGCCGTCGATTGGGTGAACTTCAACTTCTTCGATGTGATCGAATTCTTCCGCACCACCTTGATCATCTACGTGCTCAATCCGGTCAGGGCCTTCCTCGAAGGCTTCCCCTGGCTCGGTGCCGTGCTGTTGCTCGGGCTCGCGGCCTATCGACTGTCGGGCTGGAGGCTCGCGGCGCTGGTCGCGGTGCTGACCATGTTCTGCGCGGCGACCGGCCTTTGGGAAAAGACCATGGCGACCGTCTATCTGTGCGGCGTCTCGGCGGTGATTGCGGCGCTGCTCGGGATTCCGCTCGGGCTGTGGGCCTCGCGCAGCGATCGGGTCGAAGCCTTCATCTCGCCGATCATCGACACCCTGCAGACGCTGCCATCCTTCTGTTTCATCATCCCGGTCGTCATGCTGTTCAGGGTGGGCGACGTGACCGCGATGATCGCGACGGTCGCCTTCGCCATCGTGCCAGCGATCCGCTACACCAATCACGGTATCCGTCAGATCCCGCCGCAGTTGATCGAGGCGGCGACCGTCGCTGGCTGCACGCCGCGCCAGATGTTCTTTCGCGTGCAATTGCCGCTGGCGCTGCCCGAGATCATGCTCGGCCTCAACCAGACCGTGCTGATGGCACTCTCGATGATCATCATCTGCGCAATGATCGGCACGCGCGATCTCGGCCAGGAGGTGTTCATCGCGCTGGCGAAGGCGGATTCGGGCCGCGGCATCGTGGCGGGCTTCGCCATCGCCTTCATCGGGATCATCGCCGACCGGCTGCTGCGCGGAGCGGCCAACCGGGTGCAGGGCCGTCTGGGGTTGGCATAGCAACGAGGAGGGGGCGATGTCGGACGCGTCGAGCCGGGTCAAGCAGCTCTCGCTTTGGCGAGGTGCAGTCGAGCCGAAGCCGCTTTTCGGCGGCATCACCAATGTGAATTTCGCGGTCGAGGATGCCGGCGAGCGGTTCTTCGTGCGGGTCGGCGATGACATCCCCGTGCATCAGGTGATGCGCTTCAACGAGCGTGCGGCGAGCGAAGCCGCCAACAAGGCGGGCATCTCGCCCCCCCTCGTCCATGCCGAGCCCGGCGTTCTCGTCTTCCGCTTCATCGAGGGGCGCACCTTCGGGCCGCAGGACGTGCGCGAGGAGGCGAACCTCATCCGGATCCTGCCGCTCATCCGGCGTGTCCACACCGAGATCCCCAGACACCTGCGCGGCCCGGCGCTGGTGTTCTGGGTGTTTCATGTGGTGCGCGACTACGCACACACCCTTCGCGCGGCCGGCAGCCCCCATACGCCGCGTCTCGCCGGGCTGATCGAGACGGCTGGAGCCCTCGAGCGCGACGTCGGCCAGATCGACCTCGTCTACGGCCACAACGACCTGCTGCCGGCCAATTTCATGGATGACGGCAGCCGCCTATGGCTGATCGATTGGGACTATGCGGGCTTCAATTCGCCTCTGTTCGACCTCGCCAACCTCGCCTCCAACAAT
>JANNSW010000675.1:0-1809 GCA_031403055.1 Hyphomicrobiaceae bacterium
CTTGGGCAGGCCGGCCATCTCGGCGATGCCACCCGCATTGTCGGTGACGGGGCCGAAGGCGTCGAGCGCGACGATCATGCCGGCGAGCGCGAGCATCGTCGTCACCGCGATCGCAATGCCAAAGAGCCCCGCGAGCTTGAAGGTGACGATGATGCCCGCAATGATGACGAGGGCAGGCAACGCCGTCGATTCGAGCGAGACGGCCAGGCCCTGGATCACGTTGGTGCCGTGGCCCGTGACGGAAGCCTGGCTGATCGAGCGCACCGGACGGTAGCCCAGGCCCGTGTAGTACTCGGTGATGACGATGATGAGCGCCGTCACCACGAGGCCGACCGCGCCACACCAGAACAGGTCCATGCCGGTGAACTGCAGGCCGCGGGCAACGAGCACGGTGTCGAGCCCGATCAACCGCTCGGTCACGGGATAGAGCGCGATGAGAGAGAGCACGCCCGTCGCGATCAGCCCCTTGTAGAGGGCGCCCATGATCGAGTTGTTGGAGCCGAGCCGGACGAAGAACGTGCCGATGATCGAGGTGGCGACGCACGCCGCGCCGATCGCGAGCGGGTACATCATGATGCCCAGGATGTTCGCCGACGTCGCGAAGTAGATGGACGCGAGCACCATCGTCGCGACCACCGTCACCGCATAGGTCTCGAAGAGGTCCGCCGCCATGCCGGCGCAGTCGCCGACATTGTCGCCCACATTGTCGGCGATGGTCGCCGGATTGCGCGGGTCATCCTCGGGAATGCCGGCCTCGACCTTGCCCACGAGATCGCCGCCGACATCGGCGCCCTTGGTGAAGATGCCGCCGCCGAGACGGGCAAAGATCGAGATCAGCGACGCGCCGAACCCGAGCGAGACGAGCGCATCGACCACCGTGCGCGAGGCCGGCTCCAGCCCCAAGCCGCGCGTCAGGACGAAGAAGTAGCCCGCGACGCCCAACAGCGCCAGACCGGCGACCAGCATCCCCGTCACCGCGCCCGCCTTGAAGGCCATGCCGAGGCCGTCGGCGAGGCTGACGGAGGAGGCCTGTGCCGTGCGCACATTGGCGCGCACCGAGACGTGCATGCCGATGAAGCCCGCAAGCCCCGAAAGGACCGCCCCGATCAGGAAGCCGAGCGCCTGCAGCCAGCCGAGCAGGAACACCACCAGGAAGAAGATCGCCACGCCGGCGATGGCGATCGTGGTGTACTGGCGGCTCAGATAGGCCTGGGCGCCTTCCTGGATCGCGCCCGCGATCTCCTGCATGCGCGCATTGCCCGCGTCGGCCGCCATGAGCGATTGGATCGCCCAGATGCCGTAGAGGATCGACAACCCTCCACCGGCAAGAATCGCCCACATGATCATGTCCATGACGAGAAGTCCCCCTTCAGCCCAATTCGTGGAGAAGAATCACACAATGCAGCCTTCGGCTCCGAGGGAGCCCCCGGTGCCGCCGCTGTCAATCCCGTCGATCCGGGAATTCGGGCCGGACCATGCCAAAACTGGGGATTGCCCGCAACCAGTCGTTCGCATCCCTTTCGCCAAAAGCGCCTAGAACTGTGAGGGGCGACCGGCTGGTCGCCCCTACGGTCGTTCGCGCAATCGCACTTAGGGCAGCCAGAACAATAACTGAATCTTTTTCGCGAGCGGTTGTGCCTTGGCGTAGGGTGCAATAGGCACCTTCGCCGTATTGCACCTTCGGCCAGCGTTGCGATCCGGAGTGGTGCAATACGGCATGAAGAAGGCCTATTGCATCCTACAAATCGCGTGCTCGACTTGACGACAACTCGGTGTGGTTATTGTTCTGGCTGTCCTTAGGACACTCCG
>JANNSW010000676.1:0-3398 GCA_031403055.1 Hyphomicrobiaceae bacterium
CGAGATCGCGGTCATTCGCGGCCACGCCGATTCGATCGCGCTGACAGCGGCCTGCCACGACCCCAAGGTGCACCGCAGAATCGCGCCGGCTTCCGGCCCGGCCCGTCTCGCCTTCGAGGCGGTCGAGCGGGCGCGCGTCGAAGCGATCGGGTCGCTCAGGATGTCGGGCATGGCCGACAACATCGCGGCCAAGGTCGAAAGCCAGTACGCACCGGGCCGCTTCGCCGACGTGATGACCCGCGAGGACGCTCCGCTCGAGGACGCCCTCTCGCTCATGGTGCGCGAGCGCCTGACTGGACGCGCGCCGCCCAAGGGCGCCGAGAAGATCGTCGAGCTGTGGCGCGACTGGATCGAGGAGCGCGCCGGCCGCACCCTTTCCAACATGCACAAGCTCGCCGAGGACCAGCGCGAGTTCGGGCATGCGATCAGCGACATCCTGCGTCAGCTCGACCTGCTCGAGGAGAATGCCGAGGGCGATCAGGAGGGCGACGAAGGCGACCCCGAGGCAGATCCCGACGACAGCTCGGCCGACAACTCCGAGGAAGGCGACGAGTCTGGCGACAGCGACCGCAGCCCCGACGAGCAATCCTCCTCGAGCGATCAGGGCGAGGACACCGAGATGTCGGAATCAGCCGATTCCGACGCTTTCGACGTCGATGCCGAAGGGCTCGAGGCCGACGACAGCGACGATCCCTGGCGGCCCAACACCTCCGTGCTCGATGACCCCGAGCGGTTCGGCTACAAGGTCTTCTCCAAGGTCCATGACGAGGAGTTGGAGGCGGCCGAGCTTTGCAGCGCCGACGAGTTGGAGCGCCTGCGCGCCTTCCTCGACAAGGAGCTGCGCAATCTGTCGGGTGCCGTTGCCCGTCTCGCCAACCGACTGCAGCGCCGCTTGCTCGCCCAACAGAATCGCGCCTGGGACTTCGACCTGGAGGAGGGCGTGCTCGATGCCGCCCGCCTGCCCCGCATCGTGACCGATCCAATGCATGCGCTCTCCTTCAAGCGCGAGCGCGATACCGATTTTCGCGATACCGTGGTGACGCTGCTGCTCGACAATTCAGGGAGCATGCGCGGGCGCCCGATCATGGTCGCGGCCTGCTGTGCCGAGATTCTCGCGCGCACTCTCGAGCGCTGCGGCGTCAAGGTCGAGATCCTGGGTTTCACCACGCGGGCCTGGAAGGGCGGTCAGTCGCGCGAAGAATGGCTCGCCAACGGCAAGCCCGCCGCGCCCGGCCGCCTCAACGACCTGCGCCACATCATCTACAAGAAGGCGGATGCTCCCTGGCGTCGCGCGCGCCTGAGCCTTGCCCTGATGATGCGCGAGGGGCTGTTGAAAGAGAACATCGATGGCGAGGCTCTCGCCTGGGCGCACAAGCGCATCCTCGCCCGCACCGAGCAGCGCCGCATCCTGATGATGATCTCGGATGGCGCTCCGGTCGATGATTCGACCTTGTCGGTCAACTCCGGCTCCTATCTGGAGCAGCATCTGCGACAGGTGATCAACGAGATCGAGACCAAGTCGCCCGTCGAGCTGCTGGCGATCGGCATCGGCCACGACGTCACCCGCTACTACAAGCGCGCCGTCACCATCACCGACCCGAGCGAATTGGCCGGCGCCATGTGCGACAAGCTGGTCGAGCTGTTCGAGGAGAAGCAGGCGAAGAGGAAGTCGGCGGCGCGGCGCAAGCCTGCGGGCGGCAGCGTGAGCGCGACCAAGGTCGGGCCCCGGGGCAAGCGCAAGGTTCATTGAGGCGGGGAGTGGGATGGCGGAGCCAGGGGACCAAGGCAAGGTCGAGCGGCACCTGCCGGTCAGGGCAACGGTCAGGAAGGCCTATGCGGTCGCCCTTCACAACCTCGATGTCGCATGGCGGGTCACCTGGCTGCCGCTCGCGCTCATGCTCCCGCTCGTCGCGGCCTGGAACCACTTCGGCCCGATCGACAGCCTGTTCGACCCGCCAGATGGCACGCAGCCAACCTCCGCCCAGGTGCTGTGGGCGTTCATCGTGGACTCCACGATCGAGCTTCCGTTCCTGTGCTCGATCGGCGTAAGCTGGCACCGCTTCATCCTGCTTGGCGAGCGGCCGCAAGGGCGTGCCGTCTTTCGGCTCGACCGCGCCGTCTGGCAGTACACTGCGATCTCCTGGATCCTGACCTCAGGCGTCACGGTCATCTTGTTTTGGGTCTACAGGCTCGCTCAATCGAGTGGCGCCCTTGCCAGCCCGCCTCTCGCCGTCGTGTTCTGGATATTCTTCGTGGTCGCGATTCTCGCCGCGATCTACCTGACAACGGTTATGGCGATGCTGCTTCCGGGAACGGCGGTCGGAAGTCGTCTCGCAACAATCAGGTCGACTCTCGGCAGGACGAAGTACAACTTCATCCGGTTGCTGATCGGAATGATCCTGAGTGTGTTGCCGGCTATTGCATTGTCGATCTTGCTCGGAGCTGTGTTGCCAGAGGGCATCGCCATGACGAACACCATTGCATCCGTGCTGGCGTCGGCCGGCAACGGGCTGCTCGTCACTCCCGTCGCGGGTTTCCTCACCTACGCCTACATGGTTTTCTTTCCGGAGGAAGCTCCGGTCGGCGGGCCATCGAGGCCCTGAGCAGGATTTCCGAAAAGTGCCATCGCGGTTTTCGGGAAAAATCCTGCACAAACAAGAGGAACTAAGCAGGCGTTCGTTGGCGAAGCCAAGAATGCGTGCTTAGACCGGGAATTCAGAACACTCCCGCCTCGAGCCCCGCGGCCATGGCTTGGCCGAGCTCCTCGCATTGGCCCGCGTACTCCGTGCGCCACTCGCCTTTCAGCATCAGCGGTGGCTGCACGGCGCGCCAGCGCAGGCCGGTGGTGATCGAGTGGATCGCGCGGCAGGTGCCGGTGCCGTCGTGGCGGGCGCGGATAAGGGCGGCGTAGGGCAGCCCCTGGGTGTGGTCGAGGAGGGGATAGTAGCTGCGGTCGAAAAAATCCTTCAGCGCGCCGCTCATATAGCCAAGGTTCTCCGTGGTGCCGAGGATGATCGCCTGGGCCGCGAGCACATCCGAAGGGCCGGCATCGAGCGGCGCCAGCACGCGCACCTCGACCCCTTCCCCGATCGATGTTGCACCCCTTGCCACCGCCTCGCGCAACAGCAGCGTATTCGGCGAGGGCGCATGCGCGACGATGAGCAGGCGCTTGACCATGAGCGCTACTCGGCGGCTTTGGGGTGCTCGATCGCCTGATGGGCCGGCGCGGGCCGCAGCTCCACGGCCGCCGGCCCGACCGCTCGCGTAGCGTGCCGGCGCGCCAGCAGCGTATAGACCGCCGGCGTGATGAACAGCGTGAAGATCGTCCCGACCGTCATGCCGCAGGCGATCACGAGGCCGATATCGAAGCGGCTCTTGGCGCCGGCCCCTTGCGCGAC
>JANNSW010000677.1:0-6311 GCA_031403055.1 Hyphomicrobiaceae bacterium
TTGCCGGAAGCGTCCAGCGACGAGAACGGCGCATAAGGCTCGGCGGCGACACCGAACTTGACGACATCCTGAGCGACGGCAGCGCCTGCGCCCAGCGTAAGCGCGACGGCCGCGGCCGTCAGAGACTTTACGAACGACTGCATGCATTCCTCCCTTGAGAACCGGCAGGCACTGGCCTGCACGACTTGGACTCGGCCACTGTGTGTTGCGCCGGCAGGCAGCCCCCTGCCCAGTGCATCCCAGATCGACCGAGGCGGGGCCAGACACCTGACCCCACACCACTGCCAGCAAACATTCGAATGCTGGCAGAATTACGAAGAATAGGCCTCCTCAATGCACCCGCGCGAGAAATTGTTTCAACCGCTCGCTGCGGGCCTGCCCGAACACCTGTTTGGGTGGGCCTTCCTCCTCCACCAATCCCTGGTGGAGGTACATGACATGGTTCGAAACCTCGCGCGCAAACGACATCTCGTGGGTTACGACGATCATGGTGCGGCCCTCCTCGGCGATGCCGCGGATGACCTTCAGCACTTCGCCGACGAGCTCGGGGTCGAGTGCCGACGTCGGCTCGTCGAACAGCATCACCTTCGGCTCCATGGCGAGCGCACGCGCGATCGCGGCGCGCTGCTGCTGGCCGCCCGACAGGAATGCCGGGTATTGGTCCTTCTTGTCGTAGAGGCCGACCTTCGTCAGGATGGCCTCGCCGCGCGCGATCGCTTCCGCGCGTGGCACCTTCAAAACGTGGACCGGCGCTTCGATGACATTGCCGAGCACCGTCATGTGCGCCCACAGATTGAAGCTCTGGAACACCATGCCGAGGCTGGTGCGGATCCGCTCGACCTGGCGGGTGTCGGCGGGCGCCATGTTGCCGTCGCGGCCGGGCTTGAATCTGATCGCCTCACCTGCGACGAGAATGTCGCCTCTGGAGGGCAGCTCGAGCAGGTTGATGCAGCGCAGGAATGTGCTTTTGCCCGAGCCCGAGGCACCGATGATCGAGATGACATCGCCCTCCCGCGCCGTCATCGAGATGCCCTTCAGCACCTCGAGGGGACCGAAATTCTTGTGCAGATCGCGAACGACCACGGCTTCGGTGCGCACGTTCGCGGCGGTGCTGCCAGGACTCGGAGCCGCTGCCATCCTTGATCCTTCCCCCATGTGCCAGCCTTTGGCCGGTCGTTATCTTCAGCTTCGAACTATAGGCATCCTGGGCGCTTGAGCAAGCGGGTAAACTGTGTACCTCAGGCGATCCGCTGCCGCTGGGTGGAATCGGAGAGGCTGGCGACGAACCTTGCGATCCGCTTTGCGGCCTCGCCGAGGGAAGCTTCGTCAGTGGTGAAGGCGACGCGCAACAGGCCTTTGGCGCTCGGCCCGAACGGGCTCGCATCGAGCACGCCGACGCCAGTCGCGCGAAACAATTGCCAAGCGAAATCTTTGGCGTTGAGCCCCGTGCCGGTCACATCGATCAACATGAACATGCCGGCCTCGGGCTTCAGGCAACGGATCAGCGGCACCTCCTGCAGTGCCCCAAGCATCAGGTCGCGCCGGCGGCGATAGACCTCTCGCATCCGTGCGACCTCGGGAGCGCCTTCCGTGATCGCCTTCAGTGCGGCCTGCTGGATGAAGCCGGGCAGGCCGTAGTTCATCGCCATGGAGAGATTCTCCATGTGCGCGACGAGCTTCTCGGGTCCGATCGCCCAGCCCGACCGCCATCCCGTCATGGCATGGGATTTCGACAGGCTCGAGATCGTGACGGTGCGCTCCGCCATGCCCGGCAGCGAGGCGATCGAGATATGCTCGCGCTCGAAGCAGAGATCGGCATAGACCTCGTCGGCGACGACCCAGAGATCGTGCCGGCGCGCGATCGCGGCGATTCCCTCCAGCTCTTCGCGCGTCATCATCGCCCCGGTCGGATTGTTGGGCGTCGCAAGGAAGATTGCGCGGGTGCGTGGCGTCACGGCCGAAGCGAGCGCGTCGAGATCGACGCGGAACCCCGTCTCGGGCCGTTGCGGAGTTGTCACGAGCCCAGCGCCGGTCGCCCGGATCACGGCCTCGTAGGTGATATACATCGGCTCCAGCACGAGCATGTCGACGCCCGGCTCGCCGAGCACCAGTGAAGCACCAAAGAGCGCGTTCTGCGCTCCCGCCATGACGATCACGTTCCCGGCTTTGGTCGCGAGTCCCGTCCGTGCCGCGAATTGGCGTGCGATGGCTGCTCTCAGCGCCGGCCGGCCCGGCACATCCGCATAGTGCGTGTCGCCCGCCTCGAGCGCGGCGATACCGGCGTCGGTGAAAGCCTCGGGCGTCGAGAAGTCCGGATCCCCGATCGTGAGCACGATCGCATCCTCGCCCCGGCGCTTGGCCTCCGAAGCGGCGAAATGGATCGCCCAGGCATCGGTGCGCTCACCGGCGATACGGTCGACGAGGCCAGAGAACTTCATGGTGGCGACCCTGCTGGGTACTTATTGAACACTCGTTCAAGATAGCATATGCAGAGATTGCCGCACAAGGGCATGCGGCAACACAGCAGAGGCAAGGCTGATCCATGAGCGCGACGCCCCGGAAACACGAGCGCCGCTTGCCCGACGATCGGCGCCGGGCGCTGATCGAGGCGGCCCTGCGATCGCTCGCCCGCGATGGCCAGGAGGGCCTGTCGATCCGCCGGATCGCGGCCGAGGCCGGCGTTTCGGTCGGCCTCATCAATCATCATTTCCCGAGCCGCGTGGCCCTCGTCGCGGAGGTTTATCGCCTGCTGCACGGCCGCCTCGCCGAGGCGTTCGAGGCGGCAATCCGGCAGGCTGTGCCCGAGGCGCGCGCACGATTGAGTGCCTATTTCCGTGCGTCCTTCTCGCCCCGCAATCTCGATGCCGATATCCTCCACATCTGGATCATCTTCTGGGGCCTCTCCCGCTCGACGTCCGAGATCAGGGCGGTGCGCGAGGAGACCTATGCGGCATCGCTTGGGGTATTGGAGAGATTGATCGGGGAGGTGATGGCCGGGGTCAGACCCCATTGCTCAAATGCTTCCGGAAAGATGGGTCGCCGGCCAAGGGGTCTGACCCCAAAACTCCTCGCCATCGGCCTGACCGCCCTCCTCGACGGCCTCTGGCTGGAATGGTGCCTCAATCCTGCGACATTCCAGCCCGAGGAGGGAATTGCGCTGTGCGAGGCCTGGGTGGACGGCGTGATCGAGCGAGCGACCGGGAGACGAGGAGCCACATGATCCGCAACATTCTCGGCATCCTCGCCGGTATCGCCGCCGCGGTTGCCACGGTCATTGTCGGTGAGGGGATCGGTCACGCGGTTTTCCCGCCACCAGCCGGCGTTGACCTCGCCAAGCCCGAGGCCCTGAAGACCATCATCGATCAACTTCCGCTCGGCGCCATCGTCGCGGTCCTGCTGGCCTGGGGGACCGGGGCTTTGATCGGCAGCGGGGTCGCGGCACGAATCACGGGCAGGCCTTGGTCCGCGTGGGCGATCGGCGTGGCGATGCTGCTCGCAGGCTTTGCCACCATGCTCGAGATTCCCCACCCACTCTGGTTCATGATCGCCTCGGTGCCGACGGCACTGGTGCCAGCCTGGCTCGCCGGGCGCCTCTTTACCCCTGTTCCCCCGGCGCCAGCGCCTTGATGGCGAGCGCGTGCACGGGACCGGCGAGCTCCGCGGCGAGCGCTGCATTGACGGCACGGTGGCGCTCGACGCGGCCGAGCCCCGCGAACCCAGCGGCCACGATCCTCACGCGAAAATGACTCTCGCCCGTGCCCGGCGAGCCGTGGTGGCCATGATGGAGGTGGGATTCGTTCTCGATGGCGAGCTCGCTTGGCGCGAAGGCCGCCGCGAGCTTTTCTCTGATCCGGTTCTCGACCGTCATTAACGGCGTCCTCATTCAAGTGGATTAGGCCATGGTCCAGCCCGGCTATGGCAGCGCTGCATCGCCATGCCTACCATCTGCAGCGCCCCTATTGTCTGCCTTTGGTGCAATGCCCATACTCGGTCCCGATGAAACTCGATTCAAAATATTTCGACAGCATCCGCGTCAAATCGGGGTCGGCGCAGCCGGCGGAGCCCGACGTGCCGCGTTGCAACTGGGCTGGCTGCACCGGCACTGGCGAGTTTCGCGCGCCCCAGGGCCGCGGGCGCGAAGGGCGCTATTTCCTGTTCTGTCTCGAGCATGTGCGCTCCTACAACAGCCACTACAATTATTTCTCTGGCATGAGCGACACCGAGGTCGCCGCCTTCCAGAAGGATGCGATCACAGGCCACCGGCCGACCTGGGCGATGGGTACGGGCGGCTCGATCAATGACGGTCCCGACAAGTCGGGAGCAGCACGCGGCATTCCGCCGCGCTCGCCGGGCGCCGATCCCTTCGACCTGTTCAGCCGCCATGCCGCCGAAGCTGCCCGCGAAGCCGGGGCAAAGCCTCCCGAGCCGCGTGCGCCGCTCGGCAAGATGGCCATTCGCTCGCTGCGCGCACTCAATCTGGAGAGTTTCTCGACCAAGCAGGAGATCAAGGACGCTTTCAAGTCGCTGGTGAAGCGCCACCACCCCGACGCAAACGGTGGGGACAAGGGGTCGGAGGAGCGGTTGCGCGAGATCATCCAAGCCTATAACTACCTGAAACAGGCGGGGCTCTGCTGAGCTCTGTCAAGCACCAAGCGCATGCCAGGGGTCGACCGTCGATGCCGTGGCACACTGCGCCAGACCAGGGTGCCGCGCAACTCAACACGGCGGATTGAACGACAATGAGCTTGGCCGTTTCAGGGAAGGCCCCCGGCCTGCCGGATGTAAAGGTTTCGGCGCGCCAATTGTTCGGCATCGACAGCGACTTCGAGGTGCCGGCCTACGCCGAGCGCGAGGCGCACGTGCCCGATCTCGACCCCGACTACCTGTTCGACAAGCAGACGACGCTCGCGATCCTCGCGGGCTTCGCGCACAACCGGCGCGTGATGATCCAGGGCTATCACGGCACCGGCAAGTCGACCCATATCGAGCAGGTGGCGGCGAGGCTCAACTGGCCGTGCATCCGCGTGAACCTCGACAGCCACATCAGTCGCATCGACCTCATCGGCAAGGATGCGATCGTGCTGAAAGAGGGCAAGCAGGTCACCGAGTTCCGTGAGGGCATCCTGCCCTACTGCCTGCAGACCAACACGGCGCTCGTGTTCGACGAGTACGATGCCGGCCGCCCGGACGTGATGTTCGTCATCCAGCGCGTGCTCGAGGTGTCGGGCAAGCTGACACTGCTCGACCAGTCGAAGGTCATCCGCCCCCATCCTGCCTTCCGGCTGTTCTCCACCACCAACACCATCGGCCTGGGCGATACCTCCGGCCTCTATCACGGCACCCAGCAGATCAACCAGGGCCAGATGGATCGCTGGTCGATCGTCACGACGCTGAATTACCTGCCCCACGACGCCGAGGTGAAGATCGTCCTGGCCAAGGTCAAATCCTTCAACAAGAAGAACAAGCAGGGCGCCGTCTCGAACATGGTTCGCGTCGCCGACCTGACCCGCAACGCCTTCATGAACGGCGATCTCTCCACCGTGATGAGCCCGCGGACGGTGATCACCTGGGCGGAGAATGCGGAAATCTTCAACGACATCGGCTTTGCGTTCCGCGTGACGTTCCTCAACAAGTGCGACGAGCTGGAACGGCCGCTGGTCGCCGAGTTCTACCAGCGCTGCTTCGGCGAGGAATTGCCCGAGAGCGCGGTCAACATCGCGATGAGCTGAAAGAGGGGGTAGGTTTCAGGGTCCAGGTTACAGGGAAGAAACCTGCCCCCTAACCCCTAACCCTTGAGAAAATGGCCCAGAATGGACTGTAGGTCGGAGTGACCCCGGCCTCAGGCCGGGGGAAGTCCGACGGGTCGGGAGTCGTCGGACATCGCGAAGAGCTCAGTCCGACTTACAGGTGCAAATGTCCCAGTTTCCTCGAACACGCATTCCGGCACGGCCGGTTGGGGAGCTAACCCATAACCCCTAACACCTGAGCAACATGTCCCAATCGCCTAAACGCAAGGAAGCCCCGATGGAGCCGTTCAAGCGGGCGCTGGCGCTCGCCTTGCGCGGGATCGCTGGCGATGACGAGCTGCAGGTGACCTACACGGCGGCCGCGCCCGGTATGGAGGGCAAGGCGGTCAAGCTGCCCGAGCCGTCGCGCAATCCCTCCAAGCGCGAGATCGCGGTCATTCGCGGCCACGCCGATTCGATCGCGCTGACAGCGGCCTGCCACGACCCCAAGGTGCACCGCAGAATCGCGCCGGCTTCCGGCCCGGCCCGTCTCGCCTTCGAGGCGGTCGAGCGGGCGCGCGTCGA
>JANNSW010000678.1:0-2510 GCA_031403055.1 Hyphomicrobiaceae bacterium
CGGCTGGCAGCGCGACCTGTCTGTTTCTTTGAATAAGATTGGAGATATTTTGAATAATATGAAGGATTATGATGGTTCGAAACTGTTGTATCATCGATCTTTGGCGATCCGACAACAACTTGCTTTACTGGATCCAGGCAATCCAAAAGAACAAGTGGATTTAGCCTTGGTTTATGCGCGCATTGCTCAAGTTCATGTCTTGCAGGGTGAAAAAGATGATGCCTTGCGCTTGTTCAGGAAGGGACGTCAAATTCTAGCGCCCATCGCAACGCATTCCAATAATAAGAGATGGAGTGAATACCTTAGTTCCTTCGATACTGATATTAAGACATTGGAAAAGGTAAATTAGTCATATTAATCGAGAGGTGTTGATGTGCTGATTGCGCCGAAGTGCTGAATATTCGATGGCAATCGTTGGCGCTCAATTGCCTCTCGAGAACCGCGATTTCATGCTGTCGATTTGTATCGTCTATTTTTTCGGAAGCCGCCCTACTCGCCCAACGTTGCTCCTCTCACGATCTATTCGCCTCCGGGTCAATCTCGACCGTTCCTGCCAGTCGCTGACTGTCGGCTATCATATCTATCAGCAGCCGAAGCGCAAGCTCAGGACCGCATGAATGCGAACCGACGCAACTGCCCCATCGCGTCGTCGCCTGGCTGACGCCGTCACGTCTGCCCTGACCGTAACCGGAAGTGACCGATCCGACAATTTCCGCCCACGACTTATGAGGCAGTGGGCCACCCGCGTCGCCTGCAGCCCCTGCCTGACGTTCCGCAATCGGTTCAGCAAGCGGCGAATGGTCCAGACCGCCAGCCGATCAACGCGGTGTTGCGTCCAGAGCAGCATGGCTGGCAGCGCCGATGCCCGGTTCCGCTGCCTCGCCTCCCTTCCCGCCCCCGCCTCCTTGCGTTGCCGCGGAGCGCGACTACACTCGTGCTCCTTCGCCGACCCCACTCCCAGCCGAGGTTGCCATGCCCATTCCCATCCGCTCCGCCTACTCCGTCGAAGGCGAGGGCCCGGCGCTGTTCCTGATCCACGGCATCGGCGCCTCGCGCCATTCCTGGGACGGGGTGGTCGCGGCGCTGAAGCACAAGTACCGCATCATCGCCTATGACCTGCGCGGGCACGGCAAGTCGCCGGTGCCGACGCCGCCCTACACGCTCGACGATCTGGTCGTGGATCTGGAGGCGCTGAGGGCCGAGCTCGGCATTGAGAAAGCCCATTTCGCCGGCCATTCGCTCGGCGGCATGATTGGGCCGGCCTATGCGCGCGTCCATCCGGAACGGGTGCTGTCGCTCGGCCTCCTCTCGACGGCGGCGTTCCGGACGGAGGAGGATTCAGCCAAGGTCAAAGGCGTCGTCGCCGCCATGCGCGCGAAAGGGATCGCGCCGGTGCTGGAAGCGCTGAAGGACCGCTGGTTCACGCCGGAGTTCGCCGCCCGCCGTCCGGACGTAATCGAGCGGCGCCTGCAGCAGGTGATCGATTGCGACCCGCAGGTGTTCCTCTCGGTGTTCGACATCTATGCCGGCACCGAGATGGCGCCCTGGCTGCATGAGGTGAAGGCGCCTTCGCTCGTCCTGACGGGGGAGAGCGACGGCGGCTGCCCGCCACGGCTGAATGAGCAGATCGTCAAGGCGTTGCCGCGTTCGGAGCTCGTCGTACTGGCGGGCCTGCGCCACGCGATCCTGCTGGAGGCCGCCGACAAGGTTGCCAGACCGATGCTCGACTTCCTGGCGCGGCATTGAGCTCACTCACCTCGGATCTCAGCCGAGGACCTGCCAGAGCAGCGTGACCGCCGCGGCCGCGACCACGAGGATGGTGCCCGCGGCCCCGACGATCCGCTGCCAGGTGTTGAGCATTTTGGCGTCGAGCCCGAACGGGTGAATGATCCGTGCCGCAAGCAGGACGGCGCCAAGCCCGTGCACAAGCGTCTTCGAGCCGCCATTGAGCTCGACAAGGGCCATCATGAGGAGCGCCAGCGGCACCCACTCGGCGAAATTCGCGTGGCGGCGAATGGGTATGATCAAGTCCGGATCGCCATTGTCGCCCAACGGAACCGACTTCTTGCCGCGCGTCATGCCCACTCTTGCAGCAAGCGCAATGCAGACGATCGCCAACAGGGCGGCGTAAAGGCTGGTGACGGGCACGGGCATTCGATCCCCCTCCAGTTTGCCTGCCGAGGGGCGGTCGTCCGCCCCCCGGCTCGAGTCCTTGCCGAAGACGGACTACATGTCCATCGCCTCGGCGATCTCGATCGTGCCGCCGATTTTCAGGATCGGGCAGCCCTTCGCCTTCTTGTGCGCGTCCTTCAGGCTCGAAGCTTCGATCAGGCTGTAGCCGCTCGCCGGGTTGGCCCCGCCGCCTGCGACGAGCGAGCCATCCGGCTTGACCGTGCTCGACTTGCCGACTGGGTTGCCGCCGTCGATCACCGCAGCGCCCATGGAGCCGAACCAGGCTCCCCACTCGTCCATCGCCTTCTTTCCCTCGGCCTCGCTCGCGGGGTGGCCGC
>JANNSW010000679.1:0-2026 GCA_031403055.1 Hyphomicrobiaceae bacterium
AAGGTTGCGCCAACGCGCGTGGTCGAGATGCTGACGAGCTTTCATGCCCGCATCGTCCCGATCGTGCAAGGCAATGGCGGCGTGATCGACAAATTCCTCGGCGACGGCGTGATGGCGACATTCGGCGCCGTCAAGGCGAGCTCGACCGCGGCAGCAGACGCGCTGACAGCCCTGGCGGAAATCATGGTGGAAGCGCGGGCCTGGTCGCAAGCCATGCGCCAATCGGCGGATGGCGCTGAGCTGACGGTCAATGGCGCCGCCGCCGCGGGGCGGGTGGTGTTCGCCACGCTCGGCAGCGCGGAACGGCTCGAGTACACGGTCATCGGGGAAGCGGTGAACCTCGCCGCCAAGCTCGAAAAGCACAACAAGGTGGAAGCAACGGCCGCGATCGTGACGGCGTCGATGTTCGATCTGGCGTGCGAGCAGGGCTACGTGCCGCGGCGCCCGCCGGACCGTCGCCCCGCCCGCACCGTCGCCGGCGTGCCCGAGCCGGTCGACCTCGTGGCTCTGGCGGACTGAAGCTCAGTCCTCCAGCGCCAGCACCTCGACCTCCGCCCCGGCTTCGAGGGCTGGCGAGCCGGGCGGGCGCACGATCAGGCAATCCGCGCGCGCGAGCGTGGCGAGGAGGGAGGAATCCTGCGAGGCGAGCGCCCGCACCTCCCCGCCAGATCCCACCTGCTCGGCGCGCATATAGTGCGCGCGCGGACCAGTCGCCTCGATCGCGCCGGCAAGACGCATGCGTCGCATCGGACGGGCCCCAGCCGGGTGGCCGAGCAATGCGCTGATCAGTGGCCTCAGGAAGATTTCCGCGCACAGGAACGCGGAAACCGGATTGCCGGGCAGCCCGAGCACGCGCTGGGCGCCGAGCCTGCCGAACATCAGGGGCTTGCCCGGACGCATGGCGATCTTCCAGAAGGCGAGATCGAGCCCGCGCGCGGCCAGAGCCCTTTGCACCAGGTCGTGCTCGCCGACCGAGGCACCACCGATGGTCACGAGGATGTCGGCGTGCTCGCCCTGCGCCAGATGGCGGTCGAGGCTCGCCATGCTGTCGGCGGCGATGCCGAGGTAGAACGGATCACCACCGGCCGCCTCGATCAGCCCGCTCAAGCCGTCGGGAATCGAGGAGACGATCTGGCCATTGGCAGGCGTGGTGCCCGGCGCCACCAATTCATCGCCGGTCGCGAGCATGGCGACCACCGGCCGCCGCCGCGCAGAGAGACGATCGTGCCCCATCGCGGCGGCGAGCGAGATGTCGCGGGCCGTCAGCCGCCGTCCGGCCTCGAGCAGCGTCTGCCCGGCGCGGAAATCGCCGCCCCGCGGTCGCACGAACGTACCGGCCTTGGCACCGGCGCGAATGCTGACGCGCTCACCCGCCCGGTCTGCATCCTCCTGGATCACGATCGCATCCGCGCCTGCCGGCAGCACCGCGCCCGTAAAGATCCGCACGGTTTCGCCCGCACCGAGCGAGCCCGGAAACGGATGCCCCGCAGCCGAAGCTCCGATCACCTTCAGTGTCACTGGAGTTGCAGTGACATCCGAGGCCATGACCGCATAGCCATCCATGGCGGAAGCGTCGAATGGCGGCTGGGTCAACTTTGCCTGCACGTCGCCAGCCAGCACCCGCCCTCGAGCCTGGCGCAATGTCACGTCCTGGGGTGCCAGCGGCTCGACACCCGCGAGGATCCGCGCGAGGGCCTCCTCCACGGCCAGCAGCGGTCCTGATGGCATATCGGCTGTCATCGGGCCCTCACGCGTCTGGGGCGCGGAACGTACCCGAGCGCCCGCCCGACTTCTCGATCAATCGGATGCCCTCGATCCGCATGCCGCGGTCCGCGGCCTTCAGCATGTCGTAGATCGTCAGGCAGGCGACCGTCACGGCGGTCAGCGCCTCCATCTCGACGCCGGTCGGGCCCTTGACCTTGACGATCGCGCGCACCCGAATGCCGGCCGGCTGCTGGCTCGGCTCCAACTCGACCGAGACTTTCGACAGCGCGAGCGGATGGCAGAGCGGGATCAACTCGTGGGT
>JANNSW010000680.1:0-3695 GCA_031403055.1 Hyphomicrobiaceae bacterium
CCCCCCCCCGCCGGTGGGGCGTTCCCTCCTCCCACCCACTCCGCCCCCGCGGCCCGCGGGGGCTCCCCCCCCGTGGCCCCTCCGCGCCGCCATCCCCCCGCGCCGGGCGCCGCGGGGGGCCCCCCCCCCGCCGCCGGTCGACGCCAAGGGGTCTGACCCCGCCGCCGCCCAATCTCGATTGCGTGGACCTCACGGGCGCGTGCGAGAAGCCATGCCCAAGCGACACCCGAATAATCCTCGAGTGCCGTCGTTGCGGCGCGCCTTCAGAGTGAACGACGGTGGATCGACCTACGATGCCTGCGGTTCTGAGAATTGGCCCATACCGCTTCTTCTTCTATTCTGCCGACGGCAAGGAGCCAGCCCACATCCACGTCGAGCGCGACGAAAATGTCGCAAAGCTCTGGCTGGAGCCGGTCCGGCTGGCGAGCAGCGGAGGCTATCGATCCGCAGAGTTGCGCAGCATCGAGAAGCTGGTCGTCGAGCACCAGCCCGAGCTACTGGAGGCATGGAATGAGCTCTTTGGCGCATGATATCCGGGTTCCTTTGGCCCTCGATGCATCCGTGACGGATGACGCGCTCAGCGTCACACTCGACGACGGCCGGGTCGTTTCGGTTCCCCTCGCCTGGTTTCCGCGTCTCGCCCATGCAACGGGCGAGGAGCGTGCCAATTGGCGATTGATCGGGCGAGGCAGTGGCATTCACTGGCCGGCGATCGAGGAGGACATCAGCATGGAGAGCCTCATCGCCGGGAGACCCTCGGGCGAGAGCGCGCAATCGCTACGTCGCTGGCTCGACAACCGGCCGAAGCGATCCGACGCCCCATGAGCAACAAATCCATCACCGTCCGCGGCGCGCGGGAGCATAATCTCAAGGACGTGGACCTCACCATCCCGCGCGATGCGCTGATCGTGTTCACCGCGCTGTCGGGGTCGGGCAAATCCTCGCTCGCCTTCGATACGATCTTTGCGGAGGGCCAGCGCCGCTATGTGGAGAGCCTGTCGGCCTACGCGCGCCAGTTCCTCGAGATGATGCAGAAGCCGGACGTGGACCTGATCGAGGGCCTGTCGCCGGCGATCTCGACTCCGACTTGAATGACTGTGGTGATTTACGAGACCTCAAGGAAATCGCCTGGCTCGACGCTCTTCACGGCTCTCAGCAGGGCTGGAACCAGTCGCGCAAGATGGTCGACACGGTTGCTCCTTGCGCGCAGCACGATGACGGCAAGTGGCCGACCCAGAAGCAACTGCTGAAATGGCATGCTCTTGTCCACTGTGAGCAGGACATCAAACCGTCCGGCCATTGCATCCAGCAACGGTTCGTCGTCCAGCTGAGCCCATCCCATGTCAATGGCGCTGGTGACCTCATGACCAACGATGTGCGGACCCAAATCCACCGGCACGCAGTTGTCGAGCAGGATCCGCACCAGTCTTCCCTGGACCAATCACTCTGCCGCGACCTTCGTAGCCGCAGCAATGGCGGTCTTCCTCGCCAACTCTAGTACGGCAATTGCATGCTCACGTGTCACATTCGGGAAGCTCGTCAGGAACTCGTCCAGGGAGGCTCCGTCCTCGATGAAGTCGAACAGCGTCTTGACCGGCACGCGCGTGCCCATGAAGCACGGTGTGCCGCCCATCCGGCCGGGGTCCGACCAGATCAGCGGATCGGGTATGACTGTCACTGTCGCGCTCATACGAGCACACTAGCACAGCCTCGTACCGGCTGCACCTTACCATTGCCCCTTGTGCATCCCTGCCCACGTTGCATTGCCACGCTCGACGCCCTCGGCTATCCCCTCGCCCATGAGCCAGAAATTCATCACCGTCCGCGGCGCGCGCGAGCATAATCTCAAGGACGTGGACCTCACCATCCCGCGCGATGCGCTGATCGTGTTCACCGGGCTGTCGGGGTCGGGCAAATCCTCGCTCGCCTTCGATACAATTTATGCGGAGGGCCAGCGCCGCTATGTGGAGAGCCTGTCGGCCTACGCCCGCCAGTTCCTCGAGATGATGCAGAAGCCCGACGTCGACCTGATCGAGGGCCTTTCGCCGGCGATCTCGATCGAGCAGAAGACGACCAGCCGCAATCCGCGCTCGACGGTCGGGACTGTGACCGAGATCTACGACTACATGCGGCTCCTCTACGCCCGCGTCGGCGTGCCCTATTCGCCCGCGACCGGGCTGCCGATCGAGAGCCAGACGGTCAGCCAGATGGTCGACCGGGTGCTGGCGCTGCCCGAGGGCACGCGGCTCTATCTGCTGGCGCCGGTCGTGCGCGGCCGCAAGGGCGAATACCGCAAGGAGCTCGCCGACTGGCAGAAGAAGGGGTTCCAGCGCGTCAAGATCAATGGCACGTTCACCGAGATCGCGGACGCGCCCAAGCTCGACAAGAAATTCAAGCACGACATCGACGTGGTGGTCGATCGCATCGTGGTCAAGGCCGATCTCGGCTCCCGGCTCGCCGACAGCTTCGAGACGGCGCTCGGCCTGTCCGACGGTCTCGTGGTCGCCGAGCTCGCCGACAAGCCACTCGCCGCCAAGCCAGGGGTCAGACCCCTCGGCCCCAAGGCTCGCGGCAAGACCCGCACGGCCGAGGCCAAGGGGTCTGACCCCGACGAGGGCGAGGGCGTGCTGCGCAACAAGAACGAGACCCACGAGCGGCTCATGTTCTCGGCGCGCTTTGCCTGCCCCGTCTCGGGCTTCACCATCGAGGAGATCGAGCCACGGCTGTTCTCGTTCAACGCGCCGGCCGGCGCCTGCCCCAAGTGCGATGGCCTGGGCACGGAATTGAAGTTCGAGGCCGAGCTGGTGGTGCCAGACGAGACGTTGTCGATCGAGGACGGCGCGGTGCTGCCCTGGTCCCGGACCGGCGCCTCCTCGCCCTATTATGCCCAGACGCTGGAAGCCGTCGCCCGCCACTTCAAGGCGTCGGTGACGAAGCCCTGGAGCGAGCTGGGGCAGCTTGTGCGTGACGCCATCCTGCTCGGCTCGGGCGAGGAGGAGATCACCTTCACCTACGATGATGGCGTCCGCAGCTATCAGACCGCAAAGCCGTTCGAGGGCGTGATCGGCAACATCGAGCGGCGCTGGCGCGAGACGGATTCGTCCTGGGTGCGCGAGGAGCTGTCGCGGTTCCAGTCGGACCACCCCTGCGAGGCCTGCGGCGGGGCGCGCCTGAAGCCGCAGGCGCTTGCCGTCAAGATCGGGGAGAAGACGATCTCGCAGGCTGCCAGCCTCTCGATCCGTGCTGCCAACGACTGGTTCGCCAGCGTGCCGAAGGGCCTCACCAGGCAGCAGAACGAGATCGCAGGCCGGATCCTGAAGGAGATCCGCGAGCGGCTGCGCTTCCTCGTCGATGTGGGGCTCGACTACCTGACGCTGGCACGTAATTCCGGCACGCTCTCGGGCGGGGAATCCCAGCGCATCCGGCTTGCTTCCCAGATCGGCTCGGGGTTGACCGGCGTGCTCTATGTGCTCGACGAGCCCTCGATCGGGCTGCACCAGCGCGACAATGCGCGGTTGCTGGTGACGCTGAAGCACCTGCGCGACCTCGGCAACACCGTGCTCGTGGTCGAGCACGACGAGGAGGCGATCCTCGCCGCCGACCACGTGGTCGACATCGGCCCCGGCGCCGGCATCCATGGCGGGCGGGTGGTGGCCGAGGGCACGCCCGCCGAGATCATGGCGAGCCCGACCAGC
>JANNSW010000681.1:0-1884 GCA_031403055.1 Hyphomicrobiaceae bacterium
CACCAGCAAGACGCTCGGCGCAAGCCTCGCAAGGCGGGCGGCGACCGGTTCCGACAGACAGGCATGGATCAGGCGCCGCGATCGGGCCGCCAGACCCGCCGCCTCGATCAGCGCGGCGTAGGTGGCGGCGGTGCGCGGCGACATCAGGATCACAGCGTCGATCGTCCCTGCCTCGATCGCGGCGAGCGTTGCGGCGGAAAGAGCGGCAACGGGCTTGCTGCGGTAGAGGACGGGCTGATCGAGCCGGAAGCCGAGCGCACGGAGGTCGGCGGCGAGGTCGTGCGCCAGGGTTTCGCCGGACAGATGGAGGATCGCACCTGCACCCGGAGCAAGCCGGGTTCCAATCACTTGGGCCAGCCCCTCGGCTCTGCCTCCCCCCTCGACCACCGTCCTCCACCCCATCGCACGGGCGAGCGCCGCGGTCGCTGCGCCGACCGCGAACAGCGGCAGCCTGGAGAGCGCCGGCAGCTCGCGGCGCCCTGCGATCGCCCGCAAGCCATTGCGGCTGGTCGCGACGATGCCTGCCATGCCCTCGGCCGCCAGCGAAGTGTCCGCCAGCAGCTCGATCCGCAACAACGGCGCCACGTGGGTGTCGTAGCCGAGCAACGCGAGCGCTTCAACCTGCTCGGCAGCATCGGGCTCTGGCCTTGTCACCCAGACGCGCACTGGTTTCGCCTCAGCCACCGAGAAAGGCAGGCCCGGCACGCCCGAGCAATTCTTCCGCCGCGTCCACCCCGACGGCGGCTGCCTCAGTGGGAGCGCCGTCACGCATGGTCTCATGGCACGCGCTCCCATCGGGCGCGAGAATCATGCCGCGAAAGTGGAGCCGGCCGGCGTCCAGTGTGGCGAGCCCCGCGATCGGGGTCTTGCAGGAGCCGTCGAGCCGCGCGAGGAAGGCGCGCTCGGCCGCGACCGCAATCGCCGTCGGCCCATGACCGAGCGGTTGCAGCAGCTCCGCCATTTTGCGGTCCTCCGCCCGGATCTCGACCCCGATCGCGCCCTGGCCGACTGCCGGCAGCATCTCCTCGGGCTCGAGCACCGAGGTTGCCCGCTCGGCCATGCCGAGCCGCTTCAATCCGGCGTAGGCGAGCAAGGTCGCATCCGCCTGCCCTTCGGCGAGCTTCCTCAATCGCGTCTCCACATTGCCACGGAACGTGACCACGCGCAGATCGGGCCTGAGCCGGCGGACCTGGGCCTGGCGGCGCAACGAGGCGGTGCCTACGACCGCGCCCCGCGCCAGCTCCAGGAGCGTGCGGGCTTGCAGCGAGATGAAGGCGTCGCGCACATCCTCGCGCTCCAGCAGGCATGGAATGGCGAGGCGGGAATCGAGGACCGTCTGCACGTCCTTCATGGAATGGACGGCGAGATCGATGCCGCCGGCGATGAGCGCCTCCTCGATCTCCTTGGTGAACAGCCCCTTGCCGCCGACCTCCGACAGGGGACGATCCTGGATGCGGTCGCCCGAGGTCTTGATGACGCGAATCTCGAATGCCGACTCCGCCAGGCCATGCGCCGCCATCAGGCGATCGCGCACCTCCTGGGCCTGGCGCAGCGCGAGCGGACTGCCGCGGGTGCCGATGCGGATCGGGGTTGCGGACAAGGGCGGCCTCCTTTCCGGGGACGCTGTCGTTGACGGGACGGGCCGGCGCCATCTATCCCCCTCGGATGGATGATCGCAAGCAGACACCCGGCACCGGAGCCGAAACGATCGTGCTCGGCATCGAGACGAGCTGCGACGAGACGGCGGCCGCGGTGGTGCGGCGCACGTCGGCCGGGCGTGGCGAGATCCTGTCCAGCATCGTGCGCTCGCAGCTCGCCGAGCATCAGCCCTATGGCGGCGTGGTGCCCGAGATTGCCGCGCGCGCCCATCTGGAGGTGCTCGAC
>JANNSW010000682.1:0-14298 GCA_031403055.1 Hyphomicrobiaceae bacterium
AGCGATTCGGGCGCCGACAGCGAGTGCCGCTCAGCTCACCTCAGGGGTGGCCGGCTTCGATCGGAAGGGGTGGCCGACATCCGTCGGAACAGCTGGCCGGATTGCGTCGGAACAAGTGGCCGACATGGACCGGAATTCGCACGCTGGGCCAAGGTGGCGCTGGGTCACTACCCGAGCATGGGGCTAGCCGAAGCACGAACAAGAGCACTCGATCTGGCGGCCGAAGTGCGTAAGGGCCACGACCCTATTCACGAAAAGCACCAGGCGGCGAGTGCCGAGACTTTCGAGGTCCTGTCCCGGCGCTATATTCGGGAGCACGAAATCCGCACCGCGCGCGCAGGAAAGCGCAGCTCATCAAACAAAGAAGCACAGCGCCAACTCGACGCCGATATCCTGCCGACACTCGGTCGCATACGAGCCGAGGCCGTTTCTCGCCAGCAGGTCGTGGAGGCTATCGCTGATCGAGGCGCTTATGTCGCCTCGGACCGCGCCCTCGGGCTTATCCGGGCAGTCTTCAATTGGGCAGTCTGGACCGGGAAGCTGGATCGAAACCCGACCATGGGCTTGAAGAAACGCAACGCCGAAAGCCCCAGGCAGCGTGTGCTGACCCCTGACGAGATCCGTTTCTTCTGGCAAGCGACGGAGGAGACCGGCGGCATTACCCCGCGTTTCCGAGCTGCGTTTCGAATTCAGATTCTCACCGGCGTTAGGATCAATGAGGTCATCGAGGCACCACGCTCCGAGCTCGACTTCGAGCGAAAGATCTGGACGATTCCGGCGGTTCGCACCAAGCCCAAGCGCGAGCATGTGTTGCCTCTCTCGCCACTCGCGATCGCAGCTTTTCGCGAGGCCATTGCGCTCGCAGATGCCGAGTGCCGCCTGCGCGCCCAGCAGAAAGGGGAGGAGTTCGAGGCGTCGCGGTGGCTCTTTCCGTCGCCGACGACGAGCGGACCACTCAGCGAAAAGGCAGCGAGCCATGCCCTGCTTCGCAACCGCCACCATCTCATTCGTGCTGGCATCACCACAAGTTTCTGCACGCATGACCTGAGACGAACATTCGCAACTCAGCTCGGCGAAATGGAGATCGCTGATGAGCTGATAGAGCGGATTCTCAATCACGCGCCACGCTCTGTTGCCGGTCGGCACTACAATCATGCGAGGTATCAAGACCCAATGCGGCGTGCCCTTGAGGCGTGGGCGGAGCGCCTAATCACTATTGTCGACGGTGATAGAGAGCGAAATGTATCGCCGCATCAGCACGTGAGCAATTCCGAATGAGCGTCAAAAAGCGCAAGCACTCTAAAAAAGAGAGAAATATTATTCGCGACAAAATAACAAGTTTGATATCAAATCTTGGATTTGAAGATGCTGGAGATAGTTATTTTTTGTATCTCCGTTCGGCGGTTCATCCAAAGGCGATGGCTGCGACAATACTATTCGATAAATTTCCCAATCAGCAGAATATTTTAGGAGAAATAATTTTTGGAATTGATTTACTTTTCGAAGAACGGTCTGATTGGCCTGAGGGAGGTCGATCTACGTTGAAATTAGCACTTGATGTGGTTGTAATTATTTTGCAACGTATTCCTGATGAACATATATCGTTGCTACCTATATGGAAAATTCTAACCGATATGTCCAAAATTATAGGAGATCTTGACGCGGGCAATGTGCATCCAATACTAAGGCCTGTATCAAAAAATTCAACACCCTTCGGGCCGCGTGGATACTCCAGAGATCAAAAGGAATTTATATTCTGGGCGACCGTCGCTGTCGAAGGATTAATTATGAAGGGCTTCGGTGTAGGTGATGCAGAGTCTGAGGTAGCGAAGAGGGCGTTCGACGCTGCTGTTGTGTTAGGAATAATAACTAAACCAGAGGAGGGCCTTAGTTCGCGCCGAATTCGGGGTTGGCGTGCTCGCAGCAAACCTCATAGCAAAGGTTATTTTTCTTTTGATGTTGGGATGCGAAAACTGGCGGATGCAGAACTACAAAACATGGCTGAAGCGAATAAGATCGACGAGTACGTTGAGTTTTTATTTAGATATCGCCTTTCGAAAGAAGAGGCGGAAAAGAAGTGCACTCCGACCGCGTAACTGCTCACCCTCTGCTCCGGCCGCAGGTGCGCCTCGCCGACACAGGGTTTGGCTCGTAAGCACTATGCGTTCGCGAGTCACCTGCACGACCGCGGCGCCGACCTGCGCACCGTCGAGCAGCTCCACGGCCACGCCGACATCACGGCGACCGAGATCTACAACAATGGGCTCGAGGAGCGCCTCAAGCGCGTGGTCGGCGAGCACCATCCGCTGGCGAAGGCTACGCTACGCCGCCCCGCTCGGTCTGACGCGCTGGCGATCGGCAGCGAGCAGCGGCGCGACGCGCGGCCCATAGATGGCGATGTTGACCTCATCATCGGCGATGCGATCGGGCTCGCTGTCGTAGCTGAAGATCGCCGTGATGCGGCTCTTGCCGCCGCGCACCTCGCTCACCCGATGCATGGCGTACATGCCGCGGAAGATAGTCAGCGTGCCGGCATCGCGCGCAAGCGTATGCACGTCCGGATAGGTGCCGGCGAGCAGCCGGCGGACGGCTGGGAAATTCTCGTCCTCGGGCGTGCGGATGCGCGGCGCGAACTCGAAATCGCCGCCCGCCTCCGACGCCTGCACCAATAGCGTCACCGTGAACTCGCCGTGGTCGTAGTGCCAGGGCTGCAGGTCGCCAGCCTTCAGATAGGTCAGATTGAGGGCCTGGAAGCGGTCGGCCATGCGGAAGAGCCGGTCCTTGCCGAGCACGCGCCGGATGAAATCGGTCAGCGCATCGGTGCGGTAGAGCTGCTCGATCAGCGCCGTCCCTGGCACAAGGTCGTGGGCAAGCTGCGCCATCTTCAAGGGGAAGAACGCGCGCAAAGGGTGATCGGCCGGCAGGCTCGGATTGTCCGCGGTGAAGTAGGCGTTCCTCAACTTGTCCTTGCGGAAGGCGAGCGGCTCGAGCGCCATGGCTTCGCGCGCGAGGCGCTCGACGGCATCCGCCCGGATGAAGCCGCGCAGGTTGCAGGCGCCGGTCGCAGCCATCTCTGCCCGACAGGCCTCGATGAGTTTGCGCCCGGCTGGTCCATCGAGGTCGTCGACGGGATAGCGGTCGCGATCGATAATCGATTCCGGATTGAATGACATCGGCAGGCTCCCCTCCTGTGCATGGCAGATCATCCGACGTTCCCCCGATGGCCGGCTTCTTGATGACGAACTTCGCGCAAGAGGGTGCCATTGGCAAGCCCCGGCGCAGCACACGCCTCTTTGCCCGCCAATGCCCCATGTATTGTGGCAATCTTGATCGCTACCACTGTGCAGCAACCGAGGCGCCAACGCGCACGGTTCAGCGCCAGGAGGCACCAATGACAGTCGTTTCGAGGTCTTCACCGCCGTTCAGTTCACCTATCGACGATGACGGTTTCATTCTGCTCACTGAACTTCGGTCAGTCGTGCCGCTCCACCCGCAACACGTAAGGAAGCTGGTGCGCCGAGGCGACTTCCCAGCTCCGGTGAAAATTGGTGGGCGCACTGCCTTTCGCCGCCGCGACATTCGCGAGTGGGCTCAGCGCCAGCGCTGACCAAAACGCGAAAGGCGCCCGGCTGTAACGGGCGCCTCGCAATTACTCTCTGCACATCAAACGGCGCTCGGAATGTACCGCATCACCCGATCGCTGTCCACGAAAAAGGACAGCATTTCCATGATCTATCCATTTGCCATGCAAGGGCCGATGCTTCACGTGGCGGGCTTCCATCCGTTGCCTGTGGTCCCGGCCACGAAGCGGCCGGCGCCCTCGGGCTGGCAGCGCTACTGCCGCGAGCCGATGCCGGCAGAGTTCGTCGCCCGCTACACCGAGGCAGCGACACCCTATGGCACCGCGCTTGCGCTCGGCTGCCGAGGCTTGGTCGTGGTCGATATCGACACCGATCAACCCGCCGAGTTGACCGTGATCCGAGGCGTGCTCGGGCCGGCACGTCGCCCGCTCATGCGCGGCAGACGTGGATTCGCGGCACTCGGGCACGATCCATCAGGCCGGATCAAGACGCGCCACCTGCATGGCCTGGTCGATGTACTCGGCGCTGGTGCCTGCAAGGTGATTCCGTCGACGATGCATCCGTCTGGCGCGCCTTACACTTGGCTCGCGCACCCGCTCGACGGCAGACCGCCCGAGGATCTGCCCGCGTGGCCCGAAGACCTGTTCAGTCGGCTTTGCGAAGCGCTGGGACACGAGTCCAATCCGCCTTCAAGATCGAAACCTCTACCGCAAGCGGTGCCCGAGCTGACGCACGCCGAGATCGCAAGGCATCGGGCCTACGTGGAGGCAGTTCTCGGCCGCGAAGCCGACCGCCTCGGAGCCATGGCAGCCGCGTCCGGCCGAAACCTTGCCACCTTCCGCCTTCTGTGTCGCGTCGGGCGCTGGGTCCACGCCGGCGTCCTGCCGCGTGAGAGGTTGATCCAAGCCGTGCTCGATGCCTGCCAGCGCAATGACCTCCTGGTCGAGGATGGCCACCGCTCCGTGCTCGCTACGATCGAGAGCGGCCTCGCCAAGTCGGTGAACGACACGCTACCATTGCTGTTGGGGAGGGCCGCAGCATGACCCCGACCGAGAATGATGCCGAGATTGCGCGCCTCGCAGCGCTCGACCCCGTGGCCTATGACCGCGAGCGGGAGGATGCCGCCAAGCGCCTTGGAGTACGCGTCGGCACGCTCGACGCGGAGTTGCACAGGCGCCGACAGCGCACTCCGTCCGTTGCCAAGCACGCCGGAGCTTCGGGGATCCTAATCGATGTCGAGCCCTGGCCCGAGGCCGTGAGCGGCAGCATCCTGCTCGACGAGATCACAAGTACGGTTCGCCGGCATGTCAGCTTGCGCCAGCATCTTGCCGAGACCACCGTGCTGTGGTCCGTGCTCGCCCATTGCCATGACGCGGCCGAGCACTCCCCGATCCTCGCCCTGCAATCTGCCGTGAAGCGGTGCGGCAAGACCAACTTGCTGGCCATCGTTGCAGAGCTTGTCCCGAGGTCTCTGCCGACGGCGAACATCACCCCTGCGGCGCTATTCCGTGCCGTGGAAATGTGGCACCCGACGTTGCTGATCGACGAAGGCGACACCTTCCTGAAGGACAACGAGGACATGCGGGGTATCCTCAACTCCGGGCTCACCCGAGCATCGGCATTCTGCATCCGATGCGACGGCGAGGACAACACGCCCAGGGCATTCTCCACGTGGTGCCCGAAGTTGATTGCTCTCATTGGGCGGCTCCCCGAGACGCTGCAGGATCGCGCCATCATCGTGACACTGCAACGCCGGCTTGAACACGAGCAAGTCGTCCGATTCGACCGCCGGCATCATCCGGCCGTGCACAAGCTTCGCCGCAAGGCTGCCCGCTTCGCACTCGACAACACGCCGCAATTGGCTGGGGCCGATCCGTCGATGCCGCCCGGTCTCCATGACCGCGCCCGAGACTGCTGGCGACCGATGCTTGCCATAGCCGATATCGCTGGAGGGCACTGGTCCGAGACGGCACGTCGGGCGGCCATCGCCGTCACGGGCGGAGGTGGCGACGAAGCAGACGCCTCAGCCGGGGTGATGCTGCTGTCCCACGTGCGTGAGGTGATGACCAGCAAGGGAGCGTGCAGCATCCGCTCGTCGGAGCTTGTGATCGATCTGTGCGCGAACGAGGAATGGCCATGGGGGGAGTGGCGAGGCGGAAAACCGATCTCGACCCGAGGCGTTGCCTTCCAGCTGAAGCCCTTCGGCATCCGCTCCAAGCATGCTGCCGCCGGCAATCGCTATCACGCCGAGGACTTTGCCGACGCCTGGGCCCGCTATCTTCCGTCCATCCCACCCGCCGCAAGCTTCACAAGCTTCAGTGACGGAAAAAACTCAATAAAACACAATAGGTTATGTGACGATGACACCCGCTCCGCAAGCTTCAGCAATGGCATGGGGCTGAAGCTTGTGCGCAGACGCGCCAATGCCATTAAATCACTGAAATCATTCAGGAATGGGAAAAAGCTGAAGCTTGTGAAGCTTGAAAAGGGGGGTGCGGGAGAAAGGGATGTCCGTGGTCTCCTCGAAGGCGAGATCGAGGTGGAGTTATGAGCGCTGCCGAGAAGATGATCGAAGTTGCCAACGCCGACGGCATCAGACTCGCGGCGACAGCAGCGGGCACGTTGAAGGTCACGTGGGATCCGCTTGCAACAACCGATTTGTGCGAGCAAAACGCGCGGGCGCGCGCGCATCATGGAGTATTAGAAGCAGTCGCTCGGCCGGCATCGACAAAGACGGTGCCCAAACCAGTGTCTCCAGTCACAGAGGCTCGGGCCAAAGCGCGCTTGCTTCGCTGCTGTGCGCGGACGCGTTCGGGATCGCCATGCCGCCGCAAGCCGATGGGCAATGGTCGATGTCGATGTCACGGTGGCTGCTCGACCGGGCCAAAGACGCCGGCAGGCCTGAAGCGGATCGCGGAGGCACAACGGCAACGATGGGCCCGCCTTAGAGCACTCTCCACCTGACCTGAAGAAAGAAACGGTCGTCTCCCATCGCGTCTGCGGTCTCGCAGGCCCGGCAGCGATCTCCGGCTCGATCACCTCCTCGATGGGCGACGCAACAGGAGTCCGGGTTTCTCTGGAGGCGGTATCAGAACTTGACGCTGCCGCCCAAGCGGCCAGAGAAGACCTGGCTTCCGTTGTCCTCGAAGGCCGCCTGGCCGCCTGCGAACACCTGGACATCTGGCGTCAGTGAGAACGTCAGGTCTGCGCCGCCGAAGCCCGCGAGCACGCTGCCGTCCTCCTCGACCCTGATGCTGAACGCCGTCGACTCGGCAAGCACGCCGGACAGGCTATCCTCGCCCAAGCTCGAGCGCCCCTTGATCCCGGCCCTGACCTCTGTGTGCCAGGGACCGGCCGCCGTCCGCCCGGCGTTCCTGAGCTCGATCTGCAGCCGCCCGTCGATCAGCTCGATGTTGCGGTCTTCGAGCGCAATGGCCGCCATCGACCCCTGCTCCTCGAAGCCGTCGAGGAAGAGCCCCGAGTAGCCGATGCTGGCGCTCGGCACGAGCTTGAACCCGCCCCAAGGAACTTCCACACCGACCTGCAGGTCGGGATTGACGAGCCAGCCGTTGTAGCTCCCGTTTGCAAACTCGACGCCGGTCGGGGCGAGGTTGTTCAGAATGCGCCGGCGTGAATTGTTGTCGCTCGATCCGACCGTCACGATGAGATCAGCGAAAGCGGCGCCGAGGAAAGCGCGCCCGTAGAGCCCACCGAAGATGCTCTTGATATCGATCTCGTGCCTGAGGCTCGTGTCGCCGATGCTCCCGGCGTGAGCACTGTCGAGGTCCGACTCGACGTAGCCAGTGAAGAGGCCGCCGCGGACATTCGGCCCAAGCGGAGTGGTGAATCCCACCATGACTCCGCCGAGCTCACTACCGTCGCCATTCAGTCCGTCGCGATCCTCACGACGCATGGCGTCGATAGTCGTCGCCCAGGCATAAGTCGTGGGATTGCCAGCAGTCAGGCGGTGCTGCAATCCGTCACGGACGACGCCCGTCAGATCGGACAGCGCCGCGTCCTCGGAGCCGAACAGCGAGGTCGCAGGATCGAAGGTCGCGACAGTGAGCCCCCCGTTGATGGTGGCGACGGGCACGCCGAACACATTCAGCACCTCGGGTGCGCCATCCGCGGCCTGGAAGGACATCAGCCAGTTCTCGCCGCGACCGAGGTTGACCGTGTCGTTTCCCATGCCGAGGCTGATCAAACCGACGATGCGGGAGCCTCGGAGAAGCGAGAGCGTGTTCGTCCCGCCGCCGAAGTCGATCGACAAGGCGCCGGGAGCGGCTGCCACGACCGAGCCGCTGTTGATGATGGTGTTGTTGTCCTCGAAAGCGAGGATCCCGAAAGTCCCGCCAACGTGGATCGAGCCACTGTTGGTGATCGTGTTGTTGCTGAAGGCGGCAATTCCGCCGTCACCGCCAACCCTGATCGAGCCGCTGTTCGTTATGGTATTGTTGTTGCCGGCAAAGATGCCGAGATCAACTCCAACATCAATCGATCCGTTGTTGGCAATGGTGTTGTTGTCTAATGCATCGATGCCGATATTGCCGTCGACGTAGATCGAGCCGCTGTTGGCGATGGTGTTGTTGTTGTCGGCAGCGATTCCCAAATCGCCGCCGATCCAGATCGAGCCGCTGTTAGTGATGGTGTTGTTGTCGTCGGCAGCGATTCCCAAATCGCCGCCGACCCAGATCGAACCGCTGTTGGTGATGGTATTGCCGTTGAAGCCAAATATGCCAAAATCGCGGGCAACCCAGATCGAGCCGCCGTTAGTTATCGTGCTGTAGTCGGAGGCATCAATGCCGAAATCGAGGACGTCAATCGCACCGCCAGACTCGACAGTCAGATTGTGTTGCTATCGATCACCTGAGTGACCACCTGGGTCTCGCCGCTGACAATGATGCCGGGGACATTCGGAAGGCAGGCTGCCTCAGCAAATGGGGCCGCAATCAGACCAAAGAAAAGCACTGGTGCTGTGTGGAGCAGACCAATGCGAAGTGGCACCCACATTCCGCCCTCCTCATCACTCATACTTCGTCTCTCTCTGGAAAGTATGCCGCCAGGGTCAGGGAAATGGAAGCCCGGGAGTCTCGGGAACATCATGCTCCCTATCCGAGCTTCCATCGCGCCATCTGGGTAAACCCTCGCGACACAACACGATGTCACACGAATTCCTGTGCCTTCAGGGTTGACTTCGCCCCAATGTCACACAATATGCGCCTGACATACCCTGATGGCACAATCGGAGGGCGACAGGTGGCGAAAACTTATGGCTATGCGGGGGTGTCGACCGGTGACCAGGACCTGGCGCTCCAGCATGAGGCGCTCACAGCGGCTGGCGTCAACGCGGACCTCATTTTCGCGGAGAAGATGTCCGGCGCGAAACGGGAGGGGCGCGAGAAGCTCGATCTGCTCCTGAAGCTCACCGACAACGGGGACATGATCGTCATCACGCGCATCGATCGACTGGCCCGCTCGTTGCGCGACCTGCAGAACATCGTTCACGAGCTGAGGATCAAGGGCGTCGCCTTGAAGGCGACCGAGCAGCCGGTCGACACGACGACGGCGGCCGGCAAGGCCTTCTTCGACATGCTCGGCGTCTTTGCCGAGTTCGAGACCAATCTGCGCCGGGAGCGCCAAGCCGAGGGAATCGCGCGGGCCAAGCGTAACAACATCTACGCCGGTGGCCAGCGGCGCATCGACCGCGAGGAGGTTCGTCGCCTATCAGCCGAAGGGGAGGGGCCGTCGGACATCAGCCGTCAGCTCGGCATCTCGCGGCGACAGGTCTATAGAATCCTGGATGAGCCCTCGGCACTCGGCACCGCCGTCAAGCGATAGGCTGGTCGCACTGATGTGCCAGACCGGTCAAGGCCGTGTGCCTATCGAAAGGCCTATGTTGCGAGATAATGCATAGGCATTTATGTAATGCCTAGCCATTGCAAATTGCCTAGGCCTATGCTATGCGTTTGAGATAAATGCCTAGGCTATTTTGATGCCTAGGCATTGGAGGGTCGGAGCATGATCGCCATTGGGGTGCTCAACACCAAAGGTGGAGTCGCGAAAACGACGTTGACGGCGTGCCTTGCGGTCCGCGCCTCGCACGATGGCTCGACCTGTGTTGTCGACCTCGATCCGCAGGGCAGCCTCGGCGACTGGCACCGACTGCGCGGCTCGCCCGACAACCCGGCACTGCTCGTCGGCGCCGACCGCGCCAGTGAGGCATTGGAAGGGCTCCGTCTGTCGTCCGCCTACGCGTGGGTCCTTTTGGATGGCCCGCCTGGCGCACTCCGCATCACCGAGGATGCCATCCGATCGGTCGACTTCGTTGTGGTGCCCATGCGCGCCAGCGGTCTCGACATTGCCGCGACCCAGGATGCGATCAGCGTCTGCAACGAGATCGGCACGCCCTACGTCATCGTCATCAATGACGCCGGCGCCCGCGACACGAAACTCGTCGAAAACGCGCGCGGGCTCTTGCTCAACTGGCGGCTGCCGATTGCCGACACGGTCGTGAGCCATCGGGTCCAGTACGTCAATGCGATGACGACCGGCCGCACGGGCCCCGAGAAGGACAAGGCGGCAGCGGCCGAGATCGATGCGCTCTGGGCTGAGATCCGCAAGGCCGCTCTGAAGGCCGTGAAGCAGAGGAGGGCGGCGTGATGGCGGACAACACCCCGGTCGATGACTTCGCGGCGATGTTCGCCGTGCCGGGCCTCAAGCAAGGGCCGGCCCGTCTGGACGAGCGGCGGCGCCTCGAGCAGCGCGGCGCCATGACCGAGAGGCAGCGCAAGCGCGGCGCGGTGCGGACGACGCAGATCAATGTCCGCTGCTCGCCGGACTTCCGCGAGCTCGTCGCGGGTCTCACGAAACACTGCGATGCCTCGATCGCCGACGTGATGGAGGAGGCGCTCGCGATGCTCGCCATGGCGAAGGGCTACGAGGGGGGAAGCGATGTCGAGTCTCGCCCGCACCCTCGCCTGTCTTGTCGGACTGGGCATCCTTTGCGCCGTGGCTCATAGCGCCGTCATCGCTGCTGGCGGCTACGGCTCGACGGGCGCCATCATGCCGCTGGCGCTCGCCGCAGGCCTCGCTGTCGGTGCGATCGCCGTTGGCATCGCCTGGCGCGAACGGCGATGGCTGATCGCGGTGCTGCTGATGATTGCGCTCGTCGCCGGCGAGGCGTGGGGACTGCTGACGACGGCCGGGCGCGTCATGGCGCAGCGCGAGGAGGCACAGACCCCGCTGCGGGCGGCTGGCGACCTGCGCACCAAGGCAGTCGAGCGCGTCGCGGTCGCGGAGGCCCTTCTTGCTGCGGCACCTCGATCGGCGCGCCTCACAGCGGCCGAGCAGCGCAAGATCGCTGCGGATGAGGCCGTGGTCGCCAAAGCGGCCGAGACCGGGTGTGCTGCGAATTGCCGAATGCTCCTCGCACAACAGGTCGAGCTCGCGGCAGCCGAGGTCGCTGCGGCGCGCGCCGAGATCGATGGCGCGAAGGCCAAGGCCGAGGCCGAGCTGCAGGCTGCTCGAGTAGCGCTCGCGGCAGTCCCGGTGCCGGCGTCGTCCACGCCCCTGGCCGACCGCCTGGGTCTCGCCGGCTGGCAGGTCGACCTGGCGTCGGCGGGGCTCGCTTCAGTGGCGGCGAACGGCCTCGCGGCCCTGCTGCTCGCGTTCAGCGCTCATTGGCCGCGGCGGCATCCGTCGAGCGTCATCGATGCGATATCCGAAACGAGTTCGGCTCAGCTTCCCATGCCTCAGCCACCGGCCCGTCTGCCCGACATGGAGGCCAACCGGTTTGCTGTCGACACGCTGCGCCCGGATGCCGAGGGCAGCACACGACTGCACGACCTCCGCGATGCCTATCACCGGTGGTGTGCGGCTCGCGGGCTCGAGCCTCTGCCGGATCGCGAGATCGCCGCCGCCCTCAATGCGCTGTTCGCCCGCATTGGCCTGACGGGTGCTGGATCGGGGTCGGAAGCAGCGATCGTAGGTGTCACGATCAGGCCGGCTCTGCCTGCGCTTGCCGCCTGATGGAGCAGACAGCCGTCAATTGTGTGAACCCTCAAAGGCAATGGGCTGGGCACCTCGTCCGGTTTGACCCCGATCGCCACCGTGATAGCTGCCCTGGACTTTCCGTCGGTATGGGCCAATACTCCCCGTCGCCGATTGAGCGCACCGGGACCTGAAATTCGTCCGCTGCTCGATAGGATAGCCGACAGTAGGTGGGAGGCAGGTACGGTCGAGGCTGACCTATCTCTGCCATGGGGCTGTGTAACGAAGTCTTGACAGACTACGTCCGCTGCCGCTCGATGCTGAGAACGAGAACGAACTGAGCCCGGGCCACGTGCGACCCACGCAAATGCCTGCCGAAACCATCCATTGTTCTTGGTGGCTAGTCCGCAGCACGGGGGGGCTCAGCGGCCGGTTGTTTGCCCGGCGCAACCGAGTGAAGCCCTATTTCGAATAGCTGTGCCTCTGCCTCCCGTCGCTCTGGCAGCCCCTTCACATCATTCCGCTCGCTCATCCACCATAGCCATTTCATTGAGCGGATCTGATCGGGGATAGCGGCGAACTCACCCAACTCAAGTAGTTTTGCTATAGCCCTCATTTCATCACGGCTATCACTTTGGTTGTTGGTTCGCTCGGTCAGATCATTGCCGCGGTTAAGGACGATTGATAACAACGCTCCATAACAATCTGGAGGCAGAATTACCGCCTGAGGATATATCCGCTCCATGCGCCTACCCGCATCGGCCAAGGTGTGCTCCTCGTAGACTTTGCGAGCGATGATAAAGGGGATCTCGATGTCTTGAACGGACGCGAACTGCGCTTCAGCCTCCATCCCCGACTTCGAAGCAAGACGTGCTAACCTATCGAGATGCGATCTGGGAAGTTCTCGCCACACAGCCCTCAGCTGCCGCTCCTTCACGAATTTTAGATCATAGCCGATACCAATGGTGACGCCACTGTTGTTTAATGGTCGCTGGACGCGTGAGTGACGGCGTCGATAGCCTTCCTCGCCGCCGACTTCGTGCAGCAAAATAAAATCTATGGCCACTTGGCTGATCCGCTTGTCCGGGCTTGCTGGCGGTTCAGCGACCACCGTGACTGCTCTCGTTGGGTGAGCTGGGCCCAATTCTGTTTTCGCTTTTACAATACGTTTCAGGCTGTCAGCGGCAATACTACGCAATTCCCTGCGCGCATCAGCGCGAAGTTGGTCGAGTTGAGCCTTGTGATCCGCCTTCTGCTTCTCCAGGTCGGCAATTACCGTTCTCTGGTAATTTTTGAAATAAAGACCGCCGACCAGTGCTGAAAACGCGAACAGCAGTAGCAACAGTCCGGCTGCCCAGCGAGTTCTACTGAGATTGCGCTGGGATGTTGCCAATATCTCCACCCGAGCGCTCTCAGCAATAAAACTCTTGTGCAGTTCGCTCAGCGCTGGCGCCTGACCGGGCCGCCTGCGCAGCCATGCTTCGGCATTTGTCACGTCTTTACCAGCAAGCAGCGCATCTCGAGCGCCACCGACCTGCACCCAATTCTGTGCGAGTTTGAGCAGCCGCGTATGCTCGCGCAGCCAATCTGCATCTTCGTTGAGCACTCCCTTGAGCACTGTGAGGCCAGAGCCGAAACCCGAAGTCGGCACCTTTGGTTCAGCGTAGAAATAGATGTAATTGAGGCTCGCAAGCTGCGCCGGTGGGACGTAACCATCGAGAGGTTTGCAAAGAACTGGTATGATACGTTTGCCGAGGCTGGATGCCTCATCAACTTCCCAAGCACATTCTTTCGATCGCGCGGACGAGGGCGAGAGCACAAACACAACGGCGTCTGCGGCCTGGATCATTTCGCTAAGACGGCGCTTCCATTCGGCTGCACCTGGTATGCCAAGTCGGTCCAAGGTTGCGTTGAAGCCCGCATCACTAAGCGCAATTTCGAGTTGGTCGGCGAAGTCTACGTCTTCGCGGGAATACGTGATGAAAATGCCGAGCTTGTAGATTTTGCTAATTGCCTCGACCACTGGCCGCTCCAGATGCATCCATGGTTCCTAAGAGCAAAGGCAAACATCCTGTTCCGGCAGGCCGAGCGAAGAAGATTCAGTGGCGGCAGCTCCTGACGAAACTGACGATCTGAATAGCGAGCATGAATTCGGCGGCATCGGCCCCGACAGTCGCCGGCAGCCTCGTACTGTCAGCTATCCTATCAATGAGGTGCTGAACTGCAAGACTCAGATCGGTCATTCGGCAACGACAACTCCTGGCCCGTTGTCCCCGTCGCGCCTTCTGACGCGGTGATCGTAAGCGGACACTGCGGTACCGCGCAAGCTCTGCCGTCGCCTCGTCCGCAACGGGTCAGAAACAGAAAGGCTCAACAAGAGCACATTGGGTCTGCTCCACCTCGGTTACCCGCCGATCTCATCACACCCTAACGCAAGCGCACAGCCTCGCCAAGGCTGCTGAGCGACAGTGCAAAACACTACCTTCGCCGCCGAGGACATCGCTGACATCCGCCACGATCTCCTTGGCCTGCGCCAGAAGACCGCGGAAAACCGTGCTGTCACGGTTCCGGATTCCGAGCACTACAAGTGCTGGCTGTGGATCGTGTGCGTCATATTGGCCATTTGAGCGCAGCTCCGCAATGAGGACGTCACGGTCTTTGGATTGCAGATCGAGCGGGATCGGATCGCGGATCGAGCGGGACCGGCTCGGCTCTCCCGACGGCTGTC
>JANNSW010000683.1:0-8987 GCA_031403055.1 Hyphomicrobiaceae bacterium
ACGGCCAACGGCCTCGTTCGCGTCACGGCACGCGAGATCCTGGCAGTCTCCGCGGGCATGGTCCGCCCTGGCGTGACGCGCCGGCTAGCCAGGCTGCTGTCCTCGCTGTTGTTCCGACGCGTCCCGCTCGTCGCGCCGCAAGCGATGCTGGTGCGCGGCTTGTGGCTCGCCCGCCCATTCTTCACCCGCGCCTTCCTCGTTCTGATGGTCTTGCTGCTCGGGATTGCGCTCCATCTCGTCTCGCTCGAATGGAGCGCCTTCCGCGCTGGGCTCGCCGCGATCGCCAGTCCCGAGGCCATCGCCGGCATCCTCGCGGCGCTCGCCATCGGCAAGAGCCTGCATGAGCTCGCACACGCGTTTGCGACCGTCCGGCATGGCGGCGAGGTGACCTCGATGGGTGTGTCGCTGATCATGCTGTGGCCGGTGCTCTACACCGAGACGTCGAGCGCATGGACGCTGCCGGACCGGACCAAGCGGATGGAGATCGCAGCCGCCAGCGTGCTGGCGGAAGGGTGCCTCGCGATCGTCGCGCTGCTGGCATGGCCCTTGATCGATCCGGGGCCGTTGCGCAACGCCGTGCAATTCGCCGCGGGAACGCTCGTTCTCATGTCGCTCGTCGTCAATTTGAACCCGCTGATGCGGTTCGATGGCTATTTCCTGCTGTCGGAAGCGCTCGCGTTCGACAACCTGCATCCCCGAGCAGTCGCGATGCTCCAGAGTTGCGCGCGGATCGTTTTTGCGGGTCATCGTGCGGCTTCGCCCGAGCCTGAGCTGCGCCTCCCTCAGCGCGGTGCGCTCGCATTGTTCGGGGCGGCGGTGCTCGCCTACAGGATCGTGCTCTATGGGGGAATAGCGATGATGGTTTCGAGCGTGCTGGCACCGGCTTTCGCGCTGCCGCTCGCAGGCGCGGTGATCGCGGCGTTCCTCATCGCACCCTTGGCCGCGGAGATGGCCTCTTGGCTGAAGCTAGCCCAGGCTGCGAAGGGCCGGCTGCTCGGAGCAAGTCGGGTCGCACTCGTGCTGGCGCCGATCGTGCTCGTCATCATCCTACCTTGGCGGTCGAGCGTGACAATGCCTGCGATCTACGAGGGCGGACGCATTCTCGACGTCTATGCGCCGGAGCCGGCGCTGGTGAGGACTGTGCTTGGCCGCCTGGGTGACCAGGTCGCGACGGGCACCTCGCTGCTTCGGCTCGAGGCCCCCGACCTCGAGCAGCGTCTCGACGCCTTGCGCCAGCGCGCAAACGCGCTCGAGCGCACGATCGAGCTGAAGCGTGGTCGCAGCGACTTCCACGAGGCGCTGGCAGTCGGGGAGGCGGAGCTGCTGCGGATCGGGGTGGAGGCACAGGGGCTCGTGTCGCGCCTCGCGCGCCTCGATCTGCGCTCACCCTCCCCCGGCGTGATCGAGCTGCTCGGGACGGGCCTTGCCGCTGGCCGCTGGGTCTCTCGTGAGGAGCCGCTCGTGCGCATCGTCGCGGCAAGGGAGACAACGGCAACTGGCTATGCCGACGAGCGCGACATCGGCCTCATTCAGCCCGGCGCTCGCGCCGCGTTGCTGCTTGATGGCTTGCCTGATCGTGTGATCGAGGCGGTGGTCGAAAGCGTTTTCCAGGAGGGGCTGACCGAGCTCGACAACCCGCTGCTCGCAAGCATCAATGGCGGTCCGGTGATCGTCCGGCAGGGACCGGCGAATACACTCCTGCCCGAGAGCGCGCTCTACAAGGTCCGCCTCGCGCTCGTCTCCGCGGATGGCCACAAGCTGCCCATGATCGAGACCCGCGGCTTCGCCAGGATCGAGACGGAGCCCCGCAGCCTCGCCAACCGGCTGATCGAGCGCCTGATCGGGCTGTGGCGGCGCGAGGTCGGCTAGGCAACTCTTTGTTTGTGCTCCGTCTTTCCATTCATTGATCCAGCTTCGCCTGAATCGAATGAATGGGAGGGAACACTAGCCGAGCCGACAATCGTCCGCACGACCGTTGATACCGCCACATCCGAGGGTTATCTTCCCGACAGGTCTTGCAACCGAAGGGCTCCAGATGCGCCGGGCGATTGCGCTCCTTGTCTTGTGCCTCGTCCTCGCACCGCTTGCGGTGGGGGGCGCGATCCTGGTTGCCCCGGATCAGCCGGCGCACGGTCAGACCTCGGACACGGCCACAATTGCTGGCGAGCCAGTGCCACCGCCGATTGAGGCCCCCGCGTTCGACCGGCTGCGGACATGGGTGAGCGAAAGCTATCAGCGGGAGCCCTCCTTGACGCTGGCCCTGGGGTTGGTGCTGGTGCTCTCACCATTGATCTCGATCGCGGCGCTGCTCGCAGTCAAGCTCGCGAAAGCCAGCGAGCGGCGTGTCGCGCGCAAGGACGCGCCGTTGCGCCAAGCCATGCAGGCCGCGGACGACGCGCCGAGCGGCACGGTTGGCAGCAATCCCCCCACGACCGCGCCCAACGCCATCGCAACGCTGCAACTCGTCGGCAGCGATGCCACATCTTTGCCGCTCGAGGGCACGATGGTGCGAATCGGCCGGCATGAGGAGAATGACATTCGCCTCGCGAGCAAGACGGTGCACCGCTATCATGCGGTGGTGCATCTGACGCCCGACCGGCACTATGTGCTGACCGATCTGAGCGGAGCGGACGGCAATGGAGTGGTCGTCAACGGCGAGCGGGTGGAGCAGGCCACCTTGCAGCCCGACGACGTGATCGAGCTGGGTGAGGTCAAGCTGCGGTTCTGCCTCGGCGAGGCGGCGGCGATGGCGCGCTAGTTTTCTTTTGAGCAATTGGAGATCGACATGACCGCAGATGATCAGGGACGCGGCGGCAAGCCAGGCGAGAAGCCCGAAGCTGGCCTGCTGAAGGAAGGCTTGAAGGCCGTCGCCGGGGAAGCACCGCGGACGGCCGCCGTCGGGCGGGCCGATGATCCCGACCGCACCGCATTGATGCCACGAGCCGACCGCAAGGAGCCGGCAGGTGGCCGCATGGCGGTGCTGCAGGATGCGATGCGGGCGGTGGAGGCCGCGCTCGGCACGACGCCGGCAAAGAGTGCTGGCGCAGCCGGCGAGAAGAAGAGCAGTGAGGTGCCACCGACGCTGGCAGTGCGCGCAGGGGGAGCAGGACGGATGGACCACATGAAAACGCAGGTGGTGCGTGGCCAGAAGCGCCCGATCCGCACCGATTTCCACCAGGAGCCGGTCGTCGCCTGGCTGGTGGTGATCGGAGGCCCGGGGCTCGGCGCCTTCCGACCCGTGTTCGAGGGCAACAACACGATTGGGCGCGCGGCGACGCAGCGTATACCAATCAATTTCGGCGACGACACCATCTCGGCCGAGGAGCAGGCCTATCTGCGCTACGATTCGGCCGACCGGCAATTCCTGTTCGTGCCCAACCTCGCCAAGACCAATGTGGTCTCGGTCAACGATGCCAAGCCGACGAGCGCGGTCAAGCTGGCGCCGATGGACGTCGTTACCATCGGCCAGACACAGCTCGTGTTCGTGCCGTTCTGCGGCGATGAGTTCGACTGGTCGGAGCTCGCCGATCTCGATTGATTTGCAGGTCCCCTCGATGATCGCGCGTTTTGTCCACGCCAGCCAGGCCATCACGGGCGCCCGCGAGCAGCAGGAGGACGCCTGCGCCTTCGCATTTCCCGATGCGCGGGCGCTCTATTTCACCTCGAGCGGCAAGGTCAACGGCACCGGCGATCTGCTGGCCGTGCTCGCCGACGGCATGGGCGGGCACGCGGCCGGCGCGGAGGCGAGCCGCATCGTCTGCCGTAGCTTCATCGAGGCTTACTGCGCTGCGGGCCCTGCGGCCGGCAGCGACGGGCGCCGCATGCGGAATGCGCTCGACGACGCCAACCGAGCGCTCAGCGAGGCCGTCGCGCGCGATTCCAGGCTCGAGGGGATGGGCTCGACGCTCGTGGCCGTCACCTTCGGAGCACGCGGCGTGCGCTGGGTCAGCGTCGGGGACTCCCCGCTTTACCTCTTCCGCAACCGCCATCTGATCCAGTTGAACCAGGATCATTCGCTCGGGCCCGTGCTCGACCAGCTGGCGGCCGCTGGCGAGATTCTGCCCGAGGAGGCGCTCGGCCACCCGCGCCGCCATTTCCTGCGCTCGGCGCTGACGGGGGCCGCGATCGATCTGATCGATCTGCGATCGGAAGCCCTGCCGCTGGAGGCCGGCGACTGGATCCTGCTCGCGAGCGACGGTATCGAGACGCTCACCCACTCCGAGATCGCCAACACCCTCGCCCGCCACGCCGACAGCGACGCCGCCTGCCTCGCGGGCGGCCTGCTGGCGGCGATCGAGGCGGCAAAACATCCGCATCAGGACAATGCGACCGTGATGGCGGTGCAGCCAGTGCTCGCGGCGGTGGCGGTGGTGTAGGAGGAGTGGGCCAACCCCGCCTCAATACTCGACCGCTGGCGCCAGCGTCTTGGCCTCTTCGACCCAGCGCGCGACCAGCTTCTCGCTGGGGAGCTGGCGGACGAGCTTCCTCGCATCGTTGGCGTCCCGCATCGCCTTGGCGAGATTCTGGGGGTTGCGATTGCGCAGCTCCTTGACCGTATCGACACCGGCGGCCTCGATCAGCTCGGAATATTCCCCGCCCACACCCTTCAGCCGCATCAGGTCGCACAGGTTGACCCATTTGAGGATGAGCGCCTCCTCGACCGTCAGCTCGTCCGACAGCTCCTTGCGCCCGCTGCGCGTACGCCCGCGCTCGAGCAGATGGCCGGTGCGGGTGATGCCGATTTTGCGGAAGCGCTCCGCGTAAGCCCGGCCAATGCCCTCGACCGCCTCGATCCGATACCCCATATGCCCAGCCTCCACGGCCCGCAACCATTCAGCAGCCCCATCCAGAAGCAACGGGGGATCGCCATCTTCGGCGCATAACCGAGGTTTGCAAAGCCGGATTCGACGTGCCAAAGCATGTTGCATTGCGGCACCCGCCCCGAGTCGCCTGGATGACCTTCCGGCGCCCGACGCCAAGGACAAGGAGCCCGAACACCTCATGGCCAATCCGGATTCGGTCTACATCGGCACGAGCTTCCTGAAGGATGCCTCCAAACGGGAAACCCTCAGCCTGAAGCTCGCCAACAGGCATGGCCTCATCACCGGCGCCACCGGCACCGGCAAAACGGTCTCGCTGCAGATCCTGGCGGAAGGATTCTCCGATGCCGGCGTCGCGGTGTTCGCCGCCGACGTGAAAGGGGACCTCTCGGGCATCTCGCAGAAGGGCGTGGAAAAGGACTTCATCAAGGCCCGGATCGAGAAGATCGGGTTCAATGAGCACAGATATCAATCCTATCCGGTCATATACTGGGACCTGTTCGGCGAGCAGGGGCATCCGATCCGCGCGACCATCTCGGAGATGGGACCCCTTCTTCTCTCGCGCCTGATGGAGCTGAACGAGGTCCAGGAGGGCGTCCTCAGCATCGCCTTCCGGATCGCTGCCGACGATGGCCTGCTGATCCTCGACCTCAAGGATCTGCGCGCGCTGATCGGTCATATCGGCGAGCGGGCGGGCGAGCTGACGACCAAGTACGGCAACGTCACCAAGCAGTCGGTCGGCACGATCCAACGCCGGCTGCTGGTGCTCGAGGAGCAGGGTGCCGCCAACTTCTTCGGCGAGCCCGCGCTCGACATCCGCGATTTCATGCGCACGGCCCGTGACGGGCGCGGCTATATCAACGTGCTGGCCGCCGACAAGCTGATGAACTCGCCCCGCCTCTATGCGACATTCCTGTTCTGGCTGTTGTCGGAGCTGTTCGAGGAGCTGCCGGAGGTTGGCGACCCGGATAAGCCCAAGCTCGTCTTCTTCTTCGACGAGGCGCATCTGCTGTTCGACCAGGCGCCCAAGCCGCTGTTGGAAAAGATCGAGCAGGTGACGCGGCTGATCCGCTCGAAGGGGGTCGGCGTCTACTATGTGACGCAGAACCCGCTCGACGTGCCCGACGGCGTCTCGAGCCAGCTCGGCAACCGCATCCAGCAAGCGCTGCGCGCCTTCACGCCGCGCGAGCAGAAGGCGGTGAGAGCCGCGGCCACGACCTTCCGGCAAAATCCCGAGCTCGACACTGAAAAGACCATCATGGAGCTCGAGAAGGGTGAGGCGCTGGTCTCGGTGCTGGAAGGCAAGGGCGCCCCCACGATCGTGCAGCGCACGCTGGTGCGGCCGCCCTGCTCGCGGCTCGGGCCCGTCACGCCCGATGAGCGGCAGGCCGTCGTCAAGGCGAGCCCGGTCTACAAGCATTACGAGCAACCGGTCGACCGGGAATCGGCCTTCGAGATCCTGGAGAAGCGCGCCCGGGGCGTCGAGGACCGGCGCGAGGCGACGGGCGGCACCATCGCCGGCAAGCGCGATGTCGAGTACGAGCAGCACGGCGAGTTCCGCGTGCCGCCGGCGCGGCGCGGCGACGAGCAGCGCTCGCAGCCCCAGGCCAGCGACCGCTACGACTATCGCCGCAAGGCCGAGAGCGAGCGTGCCCCGGTTTCACGCCGGCAGAGCGCGGGCGAAGCCTTCAGCAAATCGCTGCTGCGCTCGCTTGGAACCGCGATCGGCAGCGTCATCGGCGGCATTCTGCGAGGGCGCAGGTAGCGATCTGAACGACAACGGAGGCATTCGGCCATGGCCATTCTTGACACCATCTTCAATTTTCGCCGCAACCGCCGAACCCGGCGGCAAGCCCAACCCCAGACCGCTGGCGAAGCCTTCTTCATCACCTTGATCAAGTCGATCGGCCGGGCGTTGGGAGGGCGGTTCGGCCGCGTGCTCGCCGGCCCGAAGCGACGAAAGCGGAGTTTTTGGTAGGGCTCATCTGCGACGACAGGCCGACACCACGATGGCTCGGGGAACGGCAGGCGTTGGCCGAGATCGATACGTGATCAGAAGATCCGATGACCGCAAAGAAACGTATCATCGACGTACGCGTGGTCATTCCCGACGCCAGTCCAATTTTGACCCTTGCGCGTCTCAGGCGCTTAGATCTGCTCGAAACTTTCTCGGTGCCCATTCATGTTGTCGACCAGGTTCATTTCGAGGTGACAAAACGCCAGAACGATCCCGACGGACTGGTGGAGGACTATCTTGCCCGCCAAGGCAACCGAATTCAAATCATCGAGACGAGTGTCGGGATCGGGTTCAAGGCGCGCCTCGCCCGCAATGCCAAGACGGCATCGAAGAATCTCGGCGAGATCGCGGTGGATGAGTATGCGACGATGCTCGCGCATACGACCGGACCGTCGTTCGTGCCTCTGGTGCTGTTCGAGGACCCGGATGTGCTCGAGCTCAGAATTGCGAAACTGAAAGACGTTCATCTCTTGAACACGACCGCATGGCTCAATACTCTCCACCAGTCTGGCGTGCTTCCGGAAGGCAAGGACTTGATAGCCCGGATCAACGCTTTCAGGATAACGCCCCTCGTTGGGCTCGAGAAACCAGCGAGGACCAAGAAAATCCGCTCACAATGGCTGAGGCTGTCAAAAGATGATCCCTGACGACGACCTGAAGGGTCTCTCCTTTGCAGACGTGCTCGAGCATCTCGAGGCAGGCCGGATCGGCCATCGCGCGGCGATTGAATGGCTCGGACTCGCGACCTACAACGAGCTCGTCGAGGTCATGCACTTGAACGGCAGGCAAATGCCCGGCCACAGGCCGATGATCGTGACGAAGGAAACGCGCGAGCTGCTTCTCTCGATCACGCGGCTGCCGCGCCGCCGGTCCAAGGCAGGCTGATCTCGATCAATTGGGCGCCTCGCCATTGGCCGTAAACCTTGCTCCACTGAATCGGAGGAGCAAGGCATGTGGAAACGGATCGGCATGGCGGCGGCAATTGCTGTTCTCGCGGCAGTCGAGGCGAGCGCCGCGGACGACACGACCGGATCGCTGGTCGCACGGGGCGCTGATATCCTCACCCGCGACTGTGGCGGCTGCCACGCGGTCGGACGCCAAGGCGATAGCCCGCTCGCCAAGGCACCGCACTTTCGCGAGCTGGGGCAGCGTTTTCCCATCGAGAGTTTGGCCGAAGCGCTCGCCGAGGGCATCATGACCGGTCATCCGGAAATGCCGGAGCTCTCCTACGAGCCGCCCGACATCGACGCGATCCTCGCCTATCTGGAGGATATCCAGGCAAAGCAATAGACTGCGCTTGGAAATCAGCATGCGATCTGGCGACCAATCGCGTGACTTTTCGACCTGCCTCCGCTTGCTGGCCATGCGGGCGCCAGCCGTGCTAGGCTGAGGCCCAGTGTTGGTTTGTCGTTGCGCGCGTTGGAGGAAGCTATGAGCACGCCCAAGATTTCTCGCATGGAGCCCATGGGACCCGCCGGCAAGGGTCTCGAGGACTGGGGAGCGATCCCCGAGAAGAGCCTCGTTTCCGGCACGCCGCGCCAGCGCGGTCATTTCGCGCTAGACGACAAGGAGCACGGAGTCTCCGCTGGCGTCTGGGACTGCACCGCCTTCACCGGCACGCTCGGCCCCTACTCCTGCAACGAGTTCATGTTGCTGCTCGAAGGCTCGGTCACGATCATCGATGCGAAGGGCGGAGAGACCGTCATCAAGGCCGGCGAGAGCTTCATCCTGCCAAAGGGCCTCGTCTGCCAGTGGAAGCAGACGGGCTATGTGCGCAAGTTCTTCGTCATCTTCGAGGACGATTCCGGCCTCGTGGCCAAGGATCCCAAGAAGCTGAAAGTGATCAAGCCCGATCCGAGCGCCAAACTCTCTCCCGCCGACGGTCCCGATCCCAAGCTGATCGTCTCCGGCAGCCCGAAGTGGCACGACAAGCTCTACCACGAGGATCCGACCGGGCAGTGGACCGTCGGCGTCTGGTCGACCACCCCCTATGAGCGCAAGGTCATCCCGTTCCCGCGCCACGAGCTGATGCACCTGCTGGAAGGCTCCGTCACCATCTCCGACGGCAAGGGCGGCGCGGAGACGTTCCGGGCCGGCGATACGTTCTTCGTGCCGAAGGGCGCCATGATGGGCTGGAAAAACACCGAGCC
>JANNSW010000684.1:0-13942 GCA_031403055.1 Hyphomicrobiaceae bacterium
GATTCAACGGCATTTGCGGCCAAAAATTGTTGCAGCGCGCTTTGATCGGCGCGACGTTCTGCAGCAACTCAACGGCATCGTTTCGTCGAACGTCACGAAGTGATGTGGCCGCGCACGCGAGATCAGCACGCTGGTGGCCAAGCCCACGGGCGGGCATCGGCCCTGGAAACTCTCCGACCAACGAGGTTGGCTGCTTGCACGCTTGGCCGAGAAGCCGGATCTGACGCTGCATGCTCTCCTTGCCGAACTCGAGGATCAGCCCGCGTTCGAGTAGATCGTGATCATGCTGGCGTCGCTTGGGAGATGGCCGACATAGCGCCCAGGCCAGGCCTCGGTACTGACGAGAGTCTCGATCGTCTCCAGCACGATCGTCTGGAACGCGGCGAGCGATCTTGTTTGGGTGCGGTTGCGCGAGGTCATCAGAAACAGACAACAATCGAGTGCCGGCGCACCGAGCGTCAGAACCTCGAAGTCGACCCGTCTTTGGGCAAGCAGCCCATAGGCGGGCAGGAGTGTTGCCCGGCCGTCCTCGATGGCGACGACGAAGTCGGCCAGACCGTCATACTCGGCGACGATCTTCAACTTCACTCCGGCTCGACGTGTGGCGTTGTCGATGATCGTGCGGATCGGATCGTGCGATGGAGTAAGTACGATGTCGAAGGCAGCGAGATCGACGAGCCCCATTTTAGGTCGACGCGGCAGCTGGCCAGACTTCGCTGCGACAGCCAGCTTCTCGACCACGACAGGGCGCAGGCTTACATCGCCTTCAACCTCGGCGGCGTATGTGAGAGCGAAATCGCAAGCCCCAGACCGAACGGCCTCGCGAGCCGACATGGCGTCGCGTTCGACCAAAGTGACGCCGACGTTCGGCAGCTTCAGCGCGAGCCTCGCCAGGATCGGCCGGGAGAGGCATCCCGACAGGATCGGCGGCACGGCAAGGCGCATGCTGCCTGAAGGCCGGCTGACCCGCTCGCGGATGGCGGTCGTCGCGTGATCGACCTCCCGCAGGATTGTGCGTGCGTGATCGACCAGCAGCTCACCGAACTCAGTGAGCGTCACCCCTCGCGCGTGACGCTGGAGCAGCGGAACGCCAAGCTCCTGCTCGAGCGACTGGACTGCATGGGTCAGGGCCGGTTGCGCGATATGAAGCCGCAGCGCGGCGCGGGACAGGCTGCCGGCCTCCACGATGGCCAGGAACTGGCTGAGCTTCTTCAGGTCCATCGCAGCCGGATATCGATCCATAAATCCTATGTATGGCTGCGATAGATTCGTTTGTTTTGTCAGGGCTGGCAAGGGCAAATAATGTTCCCCGAGCTGAGCCGGATCAACGGAGCGGCAGACACAAGACCCGACCGGCCGCGTCGCGCGTCCGGGGGATACCATGGGAGGAGATCAGGCAAATGACGGCTTTCACGTTGCTTTCTGGCCGGCGCAGCATCGCCGCACTGACGTTGGCGATGGGTCTTGCCTGCGCAGCTCCGCCGCTTGCCGGCGCCGCCGACGATAGCTGGGAGCGCGTCAAGGCGAACGGGCTTGTCGTCTGCGGCGTCGACGGCCTGTTGCCCTATTCGAGCTCCGACGCCAAAGTGAAAGGCTTCGAGGTCGAGATCGCAGAGGCCCTCTCCGCGGAGCTCGGCGTCAGCATGAAGCATGAATGGGTTAGCTGGGATGCGCTCATCCCCGCTCTCACCTCGCAACGCTGCGATACCATCGTCAACGGCATGTTCATCACCGACGAGCGCAAGAAGACTATCGATTTCTCCGTGCCCTATTACGGCTCAGGCGAGACTATTTTGGTCCGAAAGGACAACACGAGCGTCAAGGGCCTCGATGACCTCAAGGGCAAGAATACGGGCGTGCTCGCCGGCTCGGTCACGGTGGCACAGCTCGAGGCCAAAGGCGTCGGTCCGCTTGCGGTCTACCCGGATCAGAATACGATCATTATCGAGCTCAACAATGGTCGCATCGATGCCGCCTATCTCGAGGCGCCGTCCGCGGCATGGGCCATCAAAAACGACCCGTCCCTGAACATCAGAGTCGTCCCTGAGTACGTTCCCGATGAGCGATTCAATGCCGGCGCCGGTCTGCGCAAGGAGGATCAGGCGCTGAAGGCCAAGCTCGACGAAGCGATCTCCAAGTTGATCGTCAGCGGCAAGATTGCTGCAGCGCTCGGCAACTACGGTATCCCATTCTTCCCGCCTAAGTGAGCGTGCCTCATCTGTCCAGCATTCCCCTCGCTGCGATCAATCGCAGCGAGGGGAGCCGAAATGACAACATCATCCGGGCTGGCAAGCCATGAGCTTTGTTCTGGAGATGATGCCCTATCTGCTGTCGGGCGCTGTGATGACTGTCAAGCTGACGGTCGTCTCGATGCTGCTGGCGCTGATTGCGGGCCTGGGTATCGCGCTTTTGCGGCTGTCGCGAAATCGCGTGCTGAAACTCGTGTCGAGTGCTTATGTCGAGGTCATCCGCGGTACGCCTCTGCTCGTCCAGCTATTCATCATTTACTATGGTCTACCCCAGTACGGCATCCGTTTCGACGCATTCACTGCTGGAGTGCTGGGCCTTGCGCTCAACTACAGTGCCTATCTGGCCGAGGTCTATCGTGGGGGCATCCTGGCGATCGATCGCGGGCAGTGGGAGGCGGGGAGTTCAATCGGCCTTTCTCGCAACGCTCTGCTTCGCCACGTCATTCTGCCGCAGGCCTTTCGTATCGTGCTACCGCCGATCGGAAACTACTTCATCTCCATGCTGAAGGATTCCGCGCTGGTCGCCACCATCTCCGTGATCGAGTTGATGCGGGCTGCCCAGCTGCGCGTCGCCATCACCTTCCGCGCCATGGATATCTATCTGCTCGTCGCATTCGTCTACTTCGCTATGAGCTATCCGTGCTCGCTGATCATCCGTCACCTCGAGAAGAGACTGTCACGCGGCCATGTTTGACTCTTCTGACAGGCCGATCGTGCGGTTGACTGGCATCACCAAGCGCTTCGCGACGCTCGAAGCGCTGGCACAGGTGGCGCTGGATATCGGTCGCGGCGAGGTCGTGTGCGTGATCGGCCCGTCCGGGTCGGGAAAGTCAACTCTATTGCGTTGCGTCAACTTGCTGGAATTGCCCGATGCGGGCCGGATCGAAATCGCCGGCAGGAGAGTTTTCGAAAGGCAGGAAGGCGAGAGCTTGCCTGGCTATCGCCAGCTCGATGCGATGGCTGCCTCCGCACGGCGCCAAACGGCAATGGTGTTCCAACGCTTCAACCTGTTCCCGCATCTGACTGTGCTCGGCAACGTGACGCTGGGTCCGGTGCGCGCCCTCGGCAGGACGCGGCAGGAAGCCGACGACGCGGCTCGCATCCTACTGGAGCGCGTGGGCCTGACCGACAAACTCGCCGCCTATCCCAATCAGCTCTCGGGAGGACAACAGCAGCGGGTGGCGATTGCGCGCGCACTCGCTTTGTCGCCCGAAGTGATGCTGTTCGACGAGCCGACTTCCGCACTTGATCCTGAGCTGGTCGAAGAGGTGCTGGCCGTGATTGCAGAGCTGAAGCGCGACGGCATGACGATGATAATCGTCACCCATGAAATGGACTTCGCCCGCGAGGTTGCCGGTCGGATCGTGGTCATGGATGGCGGTCGCATCATCGAGGAGGGGCCGCCTGCCCGCATCTTCTCCGCCCCCGCCAATCCGAGGACGCAGCAGTTCCTGGGTAAGGTATTGCGGCGCAAGGCGTTCACATGAGGAAAGTCATGTCACTCGACGTCGTCACTCTGAACGTCCTGGTTCATGCCTTCCACGCCATCGCCGAGGAGATGGGAATCAATCTCCTGCGATCGGCGCGCTCGACCATCATTCGCGAGGCCCGCGACTGCTCCTGCGCGTTGTTCGACCCGATCGGCCGGATCGTTGCGGAAGCAGAGCACATACCCGTGCAGATGAGCTCGCTGTCGCTGCCGATGCAGGCTTGCCTAAAGAAGCACGGAAGCATCGCACCCGGTGAGGTGTTCCTGACCAATGACCCCTTCATTGGTGGGCAGCATCTGCAGGATATCACCATCTTCACGCCCATCTTCGCTGACGAGAAGCTGGTCGGCTTCTCGGCGTCGATTGCCCACCATGTCGACATCGGAGGCGGCGCCGCAGGGCTCACATTCGATGCCAAGGAGTTCTACGAGGAGGGACTGCGCTTCACGGCCATGAAGCTCGACCAGGCAAGAGACTTCGGCCGCAACGGCATCTTCTTCGACATCGTCCATTCCAACTTCCGTGCGCCCGAGACCACATGGGGTGACATCCAGGCCCAGCTCGCCGCCAACGAGCTCGGCCGCCAGCGCATCCTGGAGCTGGTGGAGCGCTATGGTGCGGAGGAAGTCGTCCTCTACATGGGTGCCGCCATGGACTACTCGGAGCGCATGATGCGCGCGGCGATCGAGCAGATCCCGGATGGCGTCTACGTGGCCGAAGACAGGATCGACGACGGTGTGTTTACGCCGGAGCCGATCCCGATCCGCGTGAAGTTGACCGTAAGTGGCTCGAGCATGGCCGTCGACCTGGCGGGCACGTCACCGCAGGTGGAGGAGTTCCTAAACGTGCCTCTCGGCTCGACCTACTCGAGCACCTATTCCTCAATCAAGATGGCGCTCACGGCAGGGCGCGAGACCATTCCCGCCAATGACGGGTGCTACCGTCCGATCAGCATCGATGCGCCCTATGGCTCGATCCTCAATCCGAAGCCGCCGGCGGCGGTGCGGGCCCGCATGTGCGGCGCCTATCGGCTCTTCGACGCTATCCTGATGGCGCTGCAGCAGGCCATGCCCGAGCGGATTCCAGCGCTCGGCTTCCACGCCAATACGACGTCCGGCGTTTCCCAGTTCAAGGACGGAAAATTCTCGATCTTCATCGAGGACATCGGTGGAGGATGGGGCGGAAACCCGCTGCGAGACGGCGCCGACATGCTGGATGCGCCGCTGTCGAACTGCATCATCACTCCAGTGGAAGCCGTCGAGCTCGACCATCCCTTTCTGATGTTGCGACGCTACGAGTTGATCGCGGATTCTGGCGGAGCAGGCCGGCACCGGGGCGGGCTCGGCTCGGTAAGGGAGTACGAGGTCCTGGAGGACGGCGCGGAGTTCTTCGGCTATTCCGACCGGCACCGGTTTTCGCCCCCCGGCGCGGCCGGCGGCGAGCCCGGAACGCGTGGTGGCTTCCGGGTGATCCGCGGCAGCGAGGAGATTATTCTGCCGTCGAAGACCCGCTTCGCCTTGAAGCGAGGCGACATTGTCAGGGTCGTGGCTGGCGGCGGAGGTGGATTTGGCCCACCCGCACAACGGGCGCAGTCCGCGATCGAGCAGGACCTGCGCGAGGGCAAGATTTCCCAGGAGCACGTCAACTCCCACTATGGACAGGCCAACTCCCACCCGTCCGGAAAGCGTACGCGGCGCGAGCAGAGGACGGTTCCATGAGCGAGGGTGCGATTGTCGGCATCGACGTCGGCGGAACGTTCACCGATGCCGTGATGGTGACGGCGGAAGGCGAGATCAAGGTCGCCAAGGCCATGACGACTCCGAATCAGTCGCTCGGCGCGGTCGAGTCGGTGTCGCGTCTGGGGGCAAGCTTCTCGGATATCGCCACGATCGTGCACGGCACGACAGTGGCGACAAACGCGATCCTCGAGCGCAAGGGCGCAATCGTCGGGCTCATCACGACCGAAGGCTTTCGCGACATCCTCGAGTTCCAGCGCCAGGAAAGGCGGAACATCTGGGACCTGTTCGCGGAAAAGTCGCCGCCGCTGGTGCCACGCAATCGCCGGCTCGGCGTGATCGAGCGCATGATGGCGAACGGCAGCGTGCGGACGCCAGTCGATATCGGCAATGCCCGTTCGGTCATCCGCCAGCTGGTGAGCGAGGGCTGCGGCTCGATTGCGGTCTGCCTCATCAATGCCTATGCGAACCCTGAGCACGAGTTTGCGCTGGAGGAGCTGCTGATCGCGGAGGCCCCAAACTGCTATCGAGCGATTTCCTCGCGGATCGCTCCGCACTTCCGTGAGTATGATCGCATGAGCACGACGGTGCTCTCCGCCTATGTCGGCCCGAAGATCAAGGCCTACCTGTCGGAGTTCCGCGACCACTTCAGGCAGCGGGCATTCGAGGGAACCGTGCTCGTTATGGGGTCGAACGGCGGCGTTCTGCCGCCCGAGACCGCCAGCGAGCATGCGGCGGCGACGTGTCTTTCGGGACCGGCGGGCGGCGTCCTGGCAACGGTGCAGGTTGCGGGCGACATGGGGATCGAGAACGCAATCTCCTTCGACATGGGTGGTACCTCGACCGACGTCTCGTTGATCCGCAAGGGCGTGCCCGGGCTTTCGACCCGATCGGAGATCTCGGGATTGCCAATCTCGCTACCTCAGATCCGCATCGAAACCGTGAGCGCGGGTGGTGGGTCGATTGCCAGCATCGATGCAGGCGGGCTTCTCCATGTCGGGCCGCAAAGCGCCGGCTCGCAACCAGGACCTGCCTGCTATGGACAGGGCGGCACGCTGCCGACCGTGACCGACGCGGCGTTCCTGATGGGTCTGCTCCGCGCCTCCAAGTTCTTCGGCGGCGAGATGCGCCTCGACAGGACGGCAGCCGGCAAGGCCTTCCAGGGTCTCGCCGCCAAGCTCTCGGCGTCTGTCGAGGACCTCGCGGAGAAGACCTATACGATCGCCAATCACAAGATGGCCAATGCCGTGCGTGCCGTCTCGATCCGAGAGGGGCACGATCCCCGCGACTACACGCTGTTTGCCTTCGGCGGCGCCGGTGGCCTGCATGCCTGTGCAATCGCCGAGGAGCTCGGTATCGCCCGGGTCGTCATTCCAATGTATCCCGGGGCTTTCTCGGCTTATGGTCTCCTGTGCGCAGACCTGAAGCGCGATTTCGTGCGCACGATAGCGATGTCCGTGGCGGCCCTCGACGATGACGCCCTCGCACGCCTGATGAAGGAAGCCCTGGAGCGAGCCGATGTCGGAGCGCGCGAGCTCGGACGAGCCAAGCCCAAGTGGCACTTCCAGGTGGACGCACGCTACCGGGGGCAGGCCTATGAGGTGGCCGTCGATGTCCCGGCGCGAAAGCCCTATCTGAAGCCGCTGCTATCGGAGTTCCACCTGCGCCATCAACGCCAGTTCGGCTTCTGCAATCCCGAGGCCGAGGTCGAGATCGTGAATCTGCGTGCGATTGCCGTGCTCGAGCGACGCAAACCACGCTTGCCCGATCTCGTGCCCATGAAATCGAAGCAGGCCGCCCACGACAGGGGGCAGGTGCTCTCAGGTGGAGAATGGCTGCCAGCGATCTATCTCTCGCGCGAGCAGCTCCCTGCCGGCGCGACGGGCGAAGGGCCGGTCGTGATCGAGGAAGTGACTGCGACCAGCTACATCCCGCGCGGCTGGCGGTACAAGGTCCATGGCGCAGGGCATATCGACGTGCGCCGGAAGTAGGAGGTGCCGCATGTATGGCAGGAAGGGTCGCATCGGTCTGGCCATCCTCGACATCGATCTCTGCATCGAGCCGGATCTCCGGCGCGTGCTACCGGAGGGTGTGGAGATCCACTCCGCCCGCGTCGCCTATCCCCACGAGGTGACGGCAGCCGCCATGGAAATCGCGACCAGCCGTCTCGGCGCCGCGATCGAGAGCCTCCTGCCGGTCGAGCCGAAAAGTCTTGTCTGGGCTTGCACCAGCGGCAGCTTCTACAACGGCAAGGCCGGCAACGAGGCGCTGCTCGCGGGCCTTTCGCGGATGGCAGGTGGCAAGCCGGTGGCGACGGCTTCGAGCGCGGTCATTGCCGCGTTGAAAGCGCTCGGCTGCCGGCGCCCCGCTGTCGGCACCCCGTACTCGCCGGAGATCAACGGTCGCCTGCAGCGGTTTCTCGGCGAGCATGGCTTCGAGGCGTTCCCGGTCGCGGGCTTTTTCGATGGCCTCGTCGACGACATCACGCTGCAGACCGTGGAGGACCGGGAGGTTGCGGAATTCATCCGCGGCTTCGATCGGGCCGACGCCGATGCGGTGGTGCTGAGCTGCACCGGCCTGCCGACCGCGAGAATCGCGGCCGATCTCGAGCGCGAGCTCGGCAAGCCGGTCGTTACCAGCAATCTGGCCATTCTCTGGCACGCGATGCGGATCGGCGGCATCGGCGCGCACGTGAGTCATGCTGGTCGCCTGTTCGACATCACCTGAGGATTACCGTCCATGCCGAATGGATCGCCAATGCTCTCCAGGGAGTCCGTGCTGCGCCATGTGATGGCACTGTGCGAAATTCCGAGCGTCTCCTGCAGCGAGGATCGCATCAGCCGGCGCGCCGCTGAACTCTTGCGCCTGAGCGGGCTCGCGGTCGAGGAGCAGGAGGTGTTGCCCGGCCGGCGCAACGTGATCGCCCGCTTCGACACTGGGCGGCCCGGCCCGCGATTGCTGCTCAATGGCCATCTCGACACCCTTGCCCCACCGCCCGGCTACACGCGCGACCCCTATCGCGTGGAGATCATCGGCGACCGGCTCTATGCCGCCGAGGTCAACAACATGAAAGCAGCCGTCGGCGGCATGATGGCCGTCATGGCCGAGCTGCCGAGATATCGGGAGCTCCTGTGCGGCGAGATCGTGCTTTCTGCCGTGATCGGGGAATGCGATGCCCTAGGGCTTGGCACGCTCCACATGCTGGAGCAGGGCTTGCGGGCCGATCTCTGCATCAATGGCGAGCCGACCGACCTTGCGGTCATGACCTCGCATTCCGGCGTGACCCAGCTGAAACTGGTGGTCAAAGGCCGCTCGGCCCATGTGTCCCAGCGGTCGCATGGCATCAATGCAATCGACAAGCTGATCGGCGTTCTGCCTCGCTTCACCGAGGAAGCGCTCACCTTCACGCGGCATGTGGCGTTTCCCGGCTTGCCGACCATCAATGTCGGAGTGATCAGGGGCGGTACGCTGCCGTCCATGCTGGCCGACAGTGCGGAGGCCGGAATCGACGTTCGCACGGTTCCGGGCATGACACCGGAGTCTGTTCTCGCCGATCTCGAGGCCGTTCTGGCGATCGCTCGCGGTAGCGACAGCTCGCTCGATGCTCGCGTGTTGCTGTCGGAGCGTCCGGGGTTCTGTCAGGAGAGGCCGTTCCATATGGACAGCAATGCCCCGGTCGTCGCGGCAGTGGCACGCGCCCATTCGGCCACGACCGGCCGGGATGCCATCGTTGGCACACTTGTGCCTCAGGTCTTCTTCGGCACGGATGCATCCCACATTCTCGCGGCCGGCATCCCGACGGCCATCTACGGACCCGGCAAGGTGACCGACATCAACTCCCCCGATGAGAGCATGGCGGTCGATGACATGGTGACGGCGGCGAGGGTCTATCTCGCCAGCGTGCTCGGCATCTGCGCATCGGACAAGCCGACGGTGACGGCATGAGCCGCGTACTTGCCGAACTGGCTCGATTGCCGCGTGTCGAGCTCCTGAGCGGTCCAACTCCCCTGGAGCACTGGTCGCGGCTGTCGGCGGACCTGGGGATCAACCTCTACGTCAAGCGCGACGATCTGATGGGGATCGGGGCAGGCGGCAACAAGCTGCGCAAGCTCGAGCTCTTGATGGGCAAGGCGCGGGCGGAAGGCGTTACCTGGCTGCTGACGACAGGAGGGCCGCAGTCGAACCATGCTCGCCTGACGGCTGCCGTCGCGGCACGCCTCGGTCTGGGTTGCACGTTGCTGCTGAAGGGAGCCCCGCACCAGCAAGATACCGGCAACATTCTGCTCCACCGCCTGTTCGGTGCGGACCTGCAGTTCCTTGACGTGCCAGACTACCCCACTCTCTATATGGCGATGGCGCAGGAGGCGCACAAGCTCGATGCGCAGGGTGAGCGGACCATGCAAATTCCGCTAGGTGGTGCGACCGCGGAAGGTACTGCTGCCTATGTCGCTGCCGCAGCCGAGCTCGCCGATCAGCTCTCGCGGATCGATGTGAAGGCCGATGCGATCGTGGTCGCGGCAGGCACCGTGTCCACCTTCGCCGGACTGGTGCTCGGCGCAGCCGAGTTCCTGCCGCAGGCACGTGTGGCCGGCATCAGCGTGAGTTGGACGCGCGAACGACTGGACGCCGAGGCTCAGCGGCTGATGCGCGAGACATCCACATTGCTGAAGCTCGGGTCCGTTACTGAAGTAGCTCTCTGGCTCGATGACGGCTACATCGGCCCGGGTTATGCGCGAATCTCGTCCGAAGGACGGGCCGCCGTCCATCAGGCGGCGCGCAAACAAGGCGTGCTGCTCGATACGACCTACACCGGTAAGGCCCTCGCAGGGCTGATCGGACTCGTCCGAACGGGGGCGATCGTGCGCGGAGCCAACGTCGTTTTTATCCATACGGGAGGCCTTCCCGAGCTGTTTGCGAGGTCACCTGTCGAGTTGCTTGATCTCCCCCCCTGATCTCCAGTGATCATGCCACGCCTGCGACAACTGTTGGCGGCTCAACACCTCCTGTCAGGTCATTTGCTGGCGACGAAACGGCGGAGCTCGTCCCAACCTCAATGGCTTCTGGCCGGACTCGCTTACGGTTCGCATCCGATAGAGTGAGCCTCGGCCAGGTACGTTGACCATGATAGTGCGCCAGCGTGCGCTCCATCTCAGCACTTTACCCTTCGCGCAAACGAGAACGCACGAGGTCTCTGGTGCCAAGCGGCCATGCCGACATTGCGTATTCTAGCGAATAGAATGGTGCAGCGCACACACTGAAGCATTTTACTTCGGGCTTCATTGCAACATGAGTGTTGCACATCGGCACAGAGGCAGCTCAGGGTCATCTCCGACCGCCCCGCCCACGTCCGCGCCACTCATCATGTCCCCCCGAAAGCAGTCATGAGGCTGGACGATAGCCCCGCCGCCGTTTGCGGTCCAGAGCGCGGGACCTCGGTGTTGGCCTCGTCCTCGGCGGGAAACGTCGCGATCCGCACCGTGCGGTCCTGGCCGATGCGGCTGCATTCGCGGATGAGGGAGACCTGGCCGAACAGATCGGGCTGCATGCCTGCGCCGGCCCCCGAGCCGGAGTCCAGCCGGTAGAGCCGGTGCACGTTCCGGTCGGGATCGATGCGGACGAGATCATGGGCCATGGCTGAGGCTACGGCATAACCCTCACCGTTTGCCAGGCACCCGACCAGATCGGTGCCCAGTCCGTAGTCAGAGCGTACTGACGGAGTATCCATGGGGCTGCAGGCTCCCATCGCCATCAATCTGAGCCGTATCCTGTCTTCGCCGACGACGTCGGCACGACCCCAGTCAACGGACCCCGATATCCCTCATTCTCGGATAGAGTATCGCGGCCTAGAGGGAAAGCCCGCGCTCAATCGCCGGCCGCGGCGTAGGAGGCGGTCGACGATCGGCGAGTGGTCTCATCCGGCCTCCGATCCGGCCTTGGCGCCGCGCAGGAACGCGACGGCCTTGGAGGCGGCGGCAGCGGCTGCGAAGAGGGCGCGGGAGTCGGCGCGAAGTACCCGGAGCCAGTGGGCGAGGTATTGCGCGTGATCGGCGCGCGGTGTTGCCGCGATCCCCAGCTCCGCACAGAGGAAAGCGGAACCAAGCTCGGCGACGAGCTCCTCGACGGCATAGCGGTCGTCCCCGAAGCGTTTGCCGAGGTCACGATTGCAGCGTCCTTCGATCGCCGAAAAATGCGTCAATTCGTGAAGGAGCGTCCCGTAGTACGCCTCGGTCGGCGTCGAGGTCGCCGTGCCGGTGAAGGCCGAGCGGTCGGGCATGGCGATCAGGTCGGGACCGGGCCGGTAGCAGGCGAAGGCGTGGCCGTGCTCGATGCGGGCGCCCGTCGCTGCGACGAACCGGTTTGCCGCCTCGATACGCTCGGTCAGGTCGGGAGCGGGATCGCTATCGGATAGCTTCCAGTTATCGACCTGGGCGACGTTGAAGGCCCAGGAAGCCTTGGCGAAGTGACGGGTCTCCTGCTCGGTCTCGCCGGTCTCGGCGTTTTCGGTCTCGATGGCGAGGTCCTTGTAGAAGACGACGAGGCTCGCCTTCTCGCCGGCGCGGACCTGGGCGCCGCGTTCGGCCCATTGGCGGTAGGTGCCCCAGAGATGGCGGGGATAGCCGCGACTCATGGCGGCGCACCAGAGCGAGACAATGTTGATGCCGTTGTAGGAGCGGCCGGTGACGTTCTGGGGTATCTCGAGCACGAAGCCGGGCCGTGCCCAGGGCATCTGCCACTCGCCGGGAGAGGATTCGATCTGGGCGATGAGTGAGTCGGTGATGGTCTGATGGATGTCGAGACGGGTCTTCTGCATGGCGTCCTCCTTTGGGGTGGAGGCCGCGACCGCCGCGGCCTTCCGACGGCCGCCGGAGGAGCAGGGTTCAAGCGGGCGGGCGCACCGGCGCAGCCGGCCGGAACGCATGTGGAGGACCCGTTCACGGGTTGCGCCCGCCCGCGGCCCTGCTAGGCGGGCCGTCAGATCGGAAGGCCGAGGCTCCGTGGCCGGCGCTCGATGGGGACGCTGCAGACCCAGACGGACGGTCCATCGCGCTGCAGCATCGAGCGGCAGGATCACCCGGCCGCCATGTCCCGGAGCGGCCGGGGCCGGCGACGGGCGATCGTCTCGATCGTGGCCGGGCGGCTCGAAACCGCAGTCTTTGCGAGCGTTGCCGGCGACGAGAAGAGCGGCTCGTGCTTCGGGGCCCTCGGCAAGCGGCGCGGCGCCGGCTCGAGGCCGGGCAGGATGTTGCCGTTGCGCTTGGCAAGGACGATGACGATCGCCGCCGAGACGAGGATCGCTGCGAGCGGCAGGGGCTGCGCGTGCATGAGCCGGACCGTCTCGGCCATGAGCCCATCGGAGAGTCGTGTGCCGAAGAAATCGGGCCCGTCGAAGTAAGTCTTGGGACCGAGCAGCCAGGCGAGCGCGAAGAGGCGCAGGATGTCGTAGACGACGGTGTCGAGCTTGGGCGGCAGCACGAGGGCGTACCCGATATCGCCGATCGGCGGCGGCTTATCGGGCCACTCGGCTGCATCGCGCTTGTTGATCATGATCCAGTGGAAGACGGCGAGCGGGACTGCCTGAACCGCGAGGACCAGATGCGCCTCGACGAGCGGGAAGATGACCGCATCGAAGACGGGCGGCGATGGACTGCCGGACGGGGGTTCGAACCAGAAGCCGATGCCGATGAGCGTGGCGGCTGTGAGCGCGGCCGGCGCGAGGAGGGCTGCGATCAGCGCCTTCAGCATCGGCTTGGGGAAATGCCCGTGCACGATGAGGAGCACGGGCGCGGCGAGGACGAAGAGGATCGGCATGGCGTCAGACTGCCCGCCTCGGGTCGCTTCGCTGGGCGATCGCCTGCAAGGCGCCAGGACGGCGCGACAGCAGGGATGACAGGCCTGCGACCGCGACGGATGGCCTTGCCATGCGAACGGCGACACCGAAGAGCGACAGCCGCACGGCCGGTGCCTTGCCCAGCCCCGGCAGCATGCCGCCATCCTTGCGGGCGAGGCCGATCACGATGACCGCGATGGCTGCGAAGACGCCGAGATGGGGATGGTACTCGATCGGGAGCGTCATGAGCGCCTCGAGGAACCCGTCCTTCCCGAGCAGCTCGTAGCCCTCGGGCTTGGGCCCGAGCAGCCAGAGGATGACGAAGATGCGGAGGATGTCGTAAACGACGCCGATGAAGGTCAGCGGCAGACCGACGAGCTTGCCGCCATACCCGAAGCGTGCCTCCCCGGCGCCTGGCCACCCTTCGACGATGGAGAGCGCGAACCAGTGCAGCACGCTGATCGCCATGGCGGCCGGCACGAATTGCAGCTGGACGAGCAGGACGGCACCGAATCCCGGGTCATGCGGGAAGATTGCATCCGGCGAGACGCCGATCGCGGTCGCCGCGAGCGTGACGACGAGCAGATAGAGGAAGGCCGGTGCGAGCATGGCGCCGATGAGGGCTACGAGCGTGCGCCG
>JANNSW010000685.1:0-7532 GCA_031403055.1 Hyphomicrobiaceae bacterium
CGTCCATTCGCTGGCGAGACCGCGATTTTCATCACACCTGGCACCTGCATTCGTGCCGTCGACCTGCTGATAACCAACTTCCACCTGCCGCGCTCGACCCTGTTCATGCTGGTCGCGGCCTTCTCGGGCCTCGAGACGATGCAGGCCGCCTACGCCCATGCTATCCGCGAGGCCTACCGCTTCTATTCCTACGGCGATGCCTGCCTCCTCGAACGGATGCCATGACCGAACACTTCCCCTTCACCCTGCTCGCGACCGACGGCCGCGCCCGCACCGGAGTCATCCACACGCCGCGTGGAAACATCCGCACGCCCGCTTTCATGCCGGTCGGTACCGCTGGCACGGTGAAAGCGATGTTCCTGAAGGACGTGCGGGAAGCCGGCTCCGACATCATCCTGGGCAACACCTACCATCTGATGCTGCGGCCGGGCGCCGAGCGGGTCGCGCGGCTGGGCGGCCTGCATCAGTTCATCGGCTGGGACGGCCCGATCCTGACGGACTCGGGCGGCTTCCAGGTGATGAGCCTGTCGAAGCTCAGGAAGCTGACCGAGCAGAGCGTGACCTTCCAGTCCCATATCGACGGATCGCGCCACGAGATGAGCCCGGAGCGCTCGATCGAGATCCAGTGCCTCTTGGGCTCCGACATCCAGATGCAGCTCGACGAATGCGTGGAGCTGCCGGCCGCGCGTGATCGCGTCGAGCAGGGCATGGAGTTGTCGTTGCGCTGGGCGGAGCGATCCTGGGCCGCGTTCAAGCGCCTGTCGAAGCCCGGCCAGGCCATGTACGGGATCGTGCAGGGCGGCACCGAGCCCGATCTGCGCGCACGCTCGGCGACCGCGCTCACCGCCATGGACCTGCCGGGCTACTCCATCGGCGGCCTTGCGGTCGGCGAGCCCCAAGCCGTGATGCTCGACATGATCACCGTCTGCGATGCGATCCTGCCGGCGACGAAACCGCGCTATCTGATGGGCGTGGGTACGCCTGAGGACCTGATCCTCGCGGTCGAGCGCGGCATCGACCAGTTCGACTGCGTGATGCCGACGCGGGCCGGGCGCCATGGCCTTGCCTACACCTGGGGCGGCAAGGTCAACCTCAAGAATGCGGGCCATGCCGAGGATGCGAGGCCGTTGGACGAGACCTCGACCTGCCCCGCCACGCGCGACTACTCCCGCGCCTATCTCCACCACCTGGTCAAATCCGAGGAGTATCTCGGCGCCATGCTGCTGACCTGGAACAACATCGCCTTCTACCAGGATCTGATGGCCCGGATGCGAGCCGCCATCGCAGCGGGCCGGTTCCAGGCGTTCAAGGCGGAGGCGCTCACCGGTTTTGCAGGCGCCAGACGATAGCGGCGCTGGCTCCCGATGTTGCGATGCGGTAGGCTCCACTGGTTCGCCACGAGGAGCCGTTCAATGTCCGTCGAGGTCACCCCGAAGCGCCTGACTGCCCCGCAGATCACCGGCAAGAAGGGCGGCGAGCCGATCGTCTCGCTGACGGCCTACCACGCCCATACGGCGCGCATCGCCGACCCCTATGTGGATTTCCTGCTGGTCGGGGATTCGCTCGGCATGGTGATGCACGGCTTCGAGTCGACCATCCCCGTGCCGCTCGACCTGATGATCATGCATGGCCGCGCTGTCATGCGGGGGGCCAAGCGCGCCCTCGTCGTCGTCGACATGCCGTTTGGCACCTACGAGGAGAGCCCGCAGGTCGCCTTTCGCAATGCGGCGCGGGTGCTGAAGGAGTGTGATTGCGGGGCGATCAAGCTGGAGGGCGGCCGGCGCATGGGCGAGACCATCCGTTATCTGGTCGAGCGCGGCGTACCCGTGATGGCCCATATCGGGCTGACCCCGCAGTCGATCCACGTGCTCGGCGGCTTCAAGGCGCAGGGCCGCACCCGCGACCAGTGGTCCGCGATCGAGGAGGACGCCCGCATCGTCGCGGAAGCAGGCGCCTTCGCCGTCGTGCTGGAGGCGATTGCGTCCCCGCTTGCCGGACGCATTACGCAGGCGGTGCCGATCCCCACCATCGGCATCGGGGCGTCGGCCGAATGCGACGGGCAGATCCTGGTGATGGAGGACATGCTCGGCCTCTCGCCGCGGGTGCCGAAATTCGTCAAGGAGTTCGGCCGGATCGGCGAGGCGATCGAGAGCGCGATCCGCGCCTATGCGGACGAGGTGCGCTCGCGCCGCTTCCCGGCCGGCGAGCATACCTATGCCCTGATCGAGCACGACGGAGCCGCCGGCAATGATAGCAAGCCCAAGGCCGCAAAAAAGCCCAAGACAGCTGCGACCTGAAGCAGGGCCGGTTTGCGTAGCGCTTTCCGCACCAACGCTTTGCCTTTTTCGCGTGGTCGGCGCCGCGACCGGCTAGCAGTGGACGCCCGCCAGCGCACGTGCGATGACGCTTCAGTCATTCCGACAGGGCGAACGAACGGGCGAACCGATGTCGAATACCGAGCTGGTCAGAGAGGTCGAGGAGGAGCTGAGGCGCGAGCGCCTCGAGAAGCTCTGGCACCAGTATGGCGCGCTCATTCTGGCAGTTGGGTTGGCAATCATCGTCGGTGTGGCCGGCTACAAGGGCTGGCTGCAATGGCAGTCGCGCCAGGCGGCCACTGCCGGCACCGCATTCGATGTGGCAGTGCGGCAAGCCAGCGAAGGTAAGGCCGAGGAGGCTTCCAAGCAGTTTGCCGCCATGGCAGCAGATGCCCCAGCCGGCTACCGCGTGCTCGCCAGGCTGCGCCTTGCGGCGGAGGCCGCCACGGCAGGCCGGTCCGCCGAGGCGGTTGCGACCTATGACGCGGTCGCCACCGACGGCGCGGTCGACGAGGTGCTGAGAGGCTACGCGAAGATCGCTGCAGCCGCGCTGCTTGTGGACAAGGTCGACTCGACTGGAATGCAGAATCGGCTCAACGATCTCGATGTTGCAGATGGTCCTTGGCGCCATTCCGCCAGGGAATTGCTGGCCATCTCGGCGCTCCGAGCTGGCGCGCTGGCGGACGCTCGCAAGCACTTCACGGCGATCCTGGTCGATCAGGCCGCGCCGCAAGGTGTCCGGCGCCGGGCCGAGTTGATGATGTCGCTGATCACGGCCGACCAGGCCAAGGCAGGCGGCTGAACAGGAGAATGGCACGATGGCGCGAGCAGCACTGACACGCGGCCTGGCGGTGACGATGGTCGCGCTCATGGCAGCATTGGTTGCTGGCTGCTCGACCGACGGCGGGCCCAGCCTCCCCGACTTGCCCAAGATGTCGGATCTCAATCCCTTCGCTACCAAAGAGGTCCCACTACCCGGCAAGCGTGTTGCCGTATTGACCGAGCAGGACCAGCTCTCGGCCAATATCGAAGCCGCCGTCGATGGCCCGCCGGCATTGCCTCCCATGGTTGCCAATGCGAGCTGGAGCCAGCCGGGTGGCGTGGCCGGCAATGCGCCGGGCCATTTGTCGCTCGAAGGCGGCCTGAAGACTTTGTGGAGCAGCGACGCCGGACAGGGCTCGAGCTCGAACGGGCGTTTGACGGCGAGCCCGATCGTCCAGGACGGCCGGGTCTATGTGCTGAATGCGGCGGGCACGGTCTCGGCCTATAGTGCGTCGGGAGGCAGCCGGGTCTGGGGAACGAGCCTCACACCCGAGAATGAGGACGACGAGGAAGGCTATGGCGGCGGCCTCGCTGCCGAGGGCGATCGTGTGTTCGCGGCAACCGGCTTCGGTACCGCCGTCGCACTCGATGCGCGCAGTGGTGCCAAGCTTTGGGAAAAGGCGCTGGGGGCGCCAGTGCGCGCCTCGCCGACCGTGTCGGGCGGCCAACTCTACGTCTCGACCATCGAGGGCCGGCTGTTCTGCCTCTCGACGACCGATGGCGCCGAGCTCTGGAGCTTCCGCGGCGTCCCGCAATCGACGAGCCTGTTCAACAACGCCAGCCCTGCCGTCGCCGAGGACGTCGTGATCGCGACTTTCCCATCGGGCGACATCGTTGCCCTCAATCCGCAAAGCGGCGCCCAGGTCTGGGGCGACGTGCTCGGCAGCGGCCGCGCCGGATCCTCGATCGGAACGCTGTCCGACACCGGACGGCCAGTGATCGAGGGGGGCACCGTGTTCGCGGTCGGCAATGCAGGGCGCATGATCGCGGTCGACCGCAAGAGTGGCGAGCGGCTGTGGTCGCTCAACATCGCCAGCATCGAAACCCCCTACGTCGCCGGGGACACGATCTATGTGGTCGACTCGTCGGGCCGGCTCTCGGCCATTACCCGCCAGGCCGGAACGGTCCGCTGGTCGGTGCGGCTGCCCGACGACAACACCTGGAGCGGCCCAGTGCTCGCCGGCAACCGGCTGTGGCTCGCCTCCCGCAAGGGCCTGCTCGTTGGCGTCGACGCGGCAACCGGCAAGATCGCGGCTTCCCGCTCGATCGGCGGCAAGACCCTGATCGCTCCCGTCGTCGCCGAGAACCGTCTGTTCGTCCTGACCGACGACGCCACGCTGATGGCGTTCAACTGAGCTGGCCAAGCCCGTCGCTGGCGCTGGCAACGCAAACCATGCGGTGCTAGCGGGCGTTGCGCGGCGACCGCCAACGCGCCTATATACCCGCCATGCCCTTCATCGTCACCATTGCCGGCCGGCCCAATGTGGGCAAGTCGACGCTGTTCAACCGGCTCGTTGGCCGGCGCATCGCGCTGGTCGATCCGACGCCCGGCCTGACGCGGGACCGCCGTGAGGCCGAGACCGAGATCCAAGGCATTCCCATCCTGTTGACCGACACGGCCGGCCTCGAGGTGGCCGAGCCCGGCTCCGTCGGCGACCGCATGCGCCGTGCGAGTGAGTCGGCGGTCGCCGAAGCCGACCTCGTGCTGTTCGTCATCGACGCGCGCGCGGGCGTGCTGCCCGAGGACCGCACCTTCGCCGAGCTGGTGCGCAGCTCGGGGCGGCCCGTCCTGCTCGTCGTCAACAAATGCGAAGGCCGCTCCGGCGAGGGCGGGTTCTACGAGGCTTATTCACTGGGGCTCGGCGAGCCCGTCGCCATCTCCGCCGAGCACGGCGAAGGCATCGGCGATCTGAGCGAAGCCATTGCCGCTCGCCTGGCGCCAGAGGACGATGCCGCAGCCGGGACCGAGGACGCCAACGAGGCCGAGGACGCCGTCGACGAAGAAACGCCCGACCCCAACCGGCCGTTGCGCATCGCGATCGTCGGGCGGCCCAACGCCGGCAAGTCGACGCTCGTCAACACGATCCTCGGCCATGACCGGATGCTGACGGGACCCGAGGCCGGGATCACCCGCGACACCATCTCCGTCGATCTGGAGCGGGCCGGCCGCAAGATCAAGCTCTTCGACACGGCGGGCTTGCGGCGGCGCTCGCGCATCACCGAGCGCGCCGAGGAGCTTGCCGCCAGCGATGCCGTCCGCGCGATCCGCTTCGCCGAGGTGGTGGTGCTGCTGATCGATGCCGGGCGCGCGCTCGAGCATCAGGACCTGGCGATCGCCGACCTCGTCATCTCCGAGGGCCGCGCGCTCGTAATCGCCGTCAATAAATGGGATCTCGTCGCCGAAAAGCAAAAACTGCTCAAGGACTTCCGCGAGACCGCCGAGCGGACGATGCCGGACGTGAAGGGCATTTCCCTCGTTCCGATCGCGGCACTGTCGGGATCGGGCATCGACCGGCTGTTCGAGGCGATCTTTGCCGTCTATGAGACCTGGAACCGTCGTGTACCGGTCCCCAAGCTCATTCGCTGGCTGGAGGACGCGCTCGAGCGCCACGCTCCCCCCGCCGTCGGCGGGCGGCGGATCAGGCTGCGGTTCATGACCCAACCGAGCACGCGTCCCCCGACTTTCGTCGCCTTCTGCTCGCGCCCGGCAGACCTGCCCAAATCCTATGTGCGCTATCTGGTGAACGGCTTGCGCGAAGCCTTCGACCTGAAGGCGACGCCGATCCGGTTCCACCTGCGCAAGGGCCGCAACCCTTATGTGGACTGAGCCAGCGGCTTCGACCTGGTACCAGACCGCCCCGGGCCACGACTTCGCCGCTCCCTCGCTCACTGGCCCGATCGAGGCCGATGTCTGCATCGTTGGTGGCGGGCTCGCTGGCCTGTCAGCAGCCATCGAGCTGCAAAGCCTCGGGCGCAGCATCGCCCTGATCGAGCGCCATCGTATCGGCGGTGGTGCCTCGGGCCGTAATGGCGGGTTCGTCTCGGCGGGTTTTGCCGAAGGCCTCTCGGCCATAGCGGCGCGCACTGGCTCCGTGCATGGGGACGCGCTCTATCGCCTGTCGATGGAAGGCGTCGAGATCGTCCGCGACCGGGTCGCCCGGATCGTGCCTGAAGCCCTCATGGGTGCAGGACAGCTCCTGGTGCTGCGACGGCCGGGCAGCGGCGCGCTCGAGCGTTCACGCGACCTGATGCAACGATCATTCGAGCGTGCGCTCGAGCACTGGGATTGCGCCCGAACGCGCTCGGTCCTGCAATCGGAGCGATATTTCGAGGCGCTCCATGACGGCCGCGCCTTCCACATCCAACCGCTGCACTATGCCCGCGGCATCGCACGCACGATCACCGGGGCAGATGGCCGGATCTACGAGCACTCGCCCGCCCTCTCGATCCGCCGCGAGGGCTCCCGCCAGATCGTCGCCACGCCCGAAGGCAGGATCAGCGCTGGCTCGGTGGTGCTCGCCACCAGCGCGCTCGATCGCAAGCTGTGGCCGCGACTTTCCCGCGCGGTGCTGCCGATCACCACCTACATCGCCGTGACCGAGCCGCTGGGCGATCGCGCGAGCCAGGCGATCGCGACGGGCGCGGCGATCGCCGACGACCGGCGGGCGGGCGACTACTATCGACTGCTCGCGGGCGGACGCATCCTCTGGGGCGGCCGGATCACCACGCGCCGCTCGCAACCACGCCAGCTCGGCGAAATGCTGAAGGCCGATATGCTGTCGGTCTTTCCACAGCTCGGGGCCCCCCGGATCGAGCATGCCTGGGCTGGCAGCATGGGCTATGCGCGCCACAAGATGCCCATTGTCGGCCGTATTGCCGATGGCGTCTGGACGGCAACCGCTTTCGGTGGCCATGGCCTCAATACCACCGCGATCGCCGGCCGGCTCGTCGCGCACGCCATCGCCGGGGGCGAGGACGACCGCATCCGTCTATTCGAGCCCTTTGGCGCCGATTGGGCAGGCGGGCCGATCGGGCGCGCCGGCGTCCAGCTCACCTACTGGTCGATGCAGCTGCGTGACCGGATCGACGAGCGCCGCGCCGAGCGCTCCTCGGTGCCGCGCAATCCGCCGAACGGGAGCGATGACAGGGCCGCGGACTGAGCCTATAGGTTGGCATCGCCCCGGCCAGTCGATCGGACGCCGGTGGGTTGGATTGTGGAGGGCAACCCCCGTGAAGCTACCCGAGCTGACCTATGCCTCCCCCAACGACCCCCGCCTCAAGCGCTGGCTGATCCACACCATCGAGGGGCTGTCGGGGAGGAAGCGCTTCCTCCCCGACAGCCCCTCGATGGTGTGGATCAGCCAGCGCTTGAGGCGGGGGTCGTTGGGGGAGGCA
>JANNSW010000686.1:0-4862 GCA_031403055.1 Hyphomicrobiaceae bacterium
CCGCCATGTCGGGCGCGAGCGCACGGACGTCGGCGGCCGAGGAATACACGCAGAGATAGTGCATGGCCGCGAGCACGGCTTCCGGCTTTCGCCCCAGCGCGGCGGCAAGCGCCACCGGAGGCGATGCGACCGCCTTCGGAACCAGCGCCGGCATGTCGAGGGTGAGTTGCCGGCCCGATCCACGCGCGACCCTTAGCTCGCCGCCCAGCCCGGTGAAGCCGACGCGGCTCAGACCCGGCTCGAGCCGGTCGAGCACGAGCGCGCCCGCCGCGAGCGTCGCGTGGCCGATCAGGCCGACCTCCTTGGTTGGCGTCATCCAGCGGATGCGCCAATGCTCGCCCGCCCCGACGATGAAGGCCGTCTCCGACAGGTTCATCTCGGCTGCGATCGCCTGCATGGTGGCGTCGGGCAGCCAGGCCTCGAGCGGGCACACGGCTGCGGGATTGCCGGCGAGCGGGCGATCGGAGAATGCGTCGATGACGTAGATGGGCAGGCGCATGGCGCAAGCTGTCCTTCTCAGCGCACCGGCTTCCACCTGGCGTCGGGTTGCAGCACCAGCTTGCCGATGAACTTCTTCGCCATGAACTCGGTCTGCGCCTCGCGGATCCTCGATAGCGGGTAGGTCTGCCAGAGCAACGGCTTGATCCTGCCCTCGCCGATGTAGCCGACCAGGCGACGGAAGGCGCTGCGCGTGCCTTGCGAGGAGCCGTGAATCTGCAGGTGCTTCAGATAGACCGTGCGCAGGTCGAGCTCGACCACGGCGCCGCCGATGGCGCCCGCCGTGGTGTAGCGGCCCTCGGGGCGCAGCAGGTTGATCAGGTGCTTGAACATGGGGCCGGCGACCAGATCGGCGACGACGTCGATGTCCTTGCCGCCCGTTGCCCTATGAACGGCCTCTCCCAGATCGCCGTGATCGCGCGTCACCACGGCCTCGGCGCCGATCGCGTTGACCGCCGCTTCCTTGCCCGCGCCGACCACGGCGTAGGGTATCGCCCCGCGGGCCCGGCAGAGCTGGACGAGACCCGAGCCGACACCTCCCGAGGCGCCGGTGATCAGCACGCGCTCGCCTGCCTGGACAGCCGCCCGGTCGAGCATGTGCTCGCCCGTCAGGTAGGCACAGCAGAAGGTCGCGAGCTCGGCGTCGGTGATCGAGCCGGCGACCGGGTAGCAATTGGTGGCGGGCGCGACCATGTACTCGGCGAAGCCGCCGTCGCGGCCATGGCCGTAGTAGTCGATGTCGGCGAGGTGCTCGCCGTCGCCGTTGTAGATCGAGAAATCGACGATGACCCGCTCGCCCACGCGGGCTGGATCGACGCCCGCTCCGACCGCCGCGATCCGCCCCGCCGTATCCGCTCCCTGGATGCGAGGAAACGTCAAGGTGTTCTCCGCGGCCCCGCGCCGCCAGCTGGCGACTGCCTCGGGGTCGTCGTCGGTCCCATAGGCGCCCTGGCGCACCCAGATGTCGGTGTTGTTGATGCCGCAGGCCGCGACCTCGACCAGCACCTCGCCCGCTCCCGGCCGTGGCACCGCCACATCGGCGCGCACCTGAAGCTTGTCGAGGCCGCCATGCCCTGTCAGCAGCACGGCCTGCATGGTTGTCGGCAGTGGCATGGTTGGCGCCCCCACTCGCTCGATGGTCGAGGCGCGACTATCAGGCTTGGAACGCGAAATGCAAGCCGCGGCTTGCGCCTTGCCAGCCCGCCTGATAGCCGGACGGGCATGAGCGAGAGCGGACACACCGAGATCCTCGCCTCGGTCGCACCCTTGGCCAAACGCTACGACGCCTGGCTGTGCGATATCTGGGGCGTGCTGCACAATGGCGAGCTGGCGTTTCAGGCAGCGCACGAGGCCTGCACCGCGTTCCGCCGGCAGGGCGGGCGTGTGGTGCTGATCACCAATGCGCCGCGGCCCTTCGCTGCGGTCGCCGCCCAGATCGGCCGGTTGGGCGTGCCGGCGTCAGCCTACGATGCGATCGTGACCTCGGGCGACGTGACGCGCGGGCTGGTGGCGGGTTTCGCGGACCGGCCGCTCTATCATCTGGGGCCCGAGCGCGATCGCGCCGTGTTCGAGGGGCTGGGGACAAGGCTCGCGCCGGCGGCCATGGCCGAAGCGGTGATCTGTACCGGCCTCATCGATGATCTGTCCGAGACACCCGACGACTATGGCGAGATGCTAGCCGGCTTCCGCAAGCGGTCGCTTCCACTCGTCTGCGCCAATCCGGACCTGGTGGTCGAACGCGGCGCCAGCGTCGTCTATTGTGCCGGTGCGTTGGCGGCGGCCTATGAGCGGCTCGGTGGCGAGGTCGTCTACGCCGGCAAGCCCTATCGGCCGATCTATGAATTGGCGATAGCGGCTCTGCAGCAGGCTGGCGGTAATGCGGTCGACCCCAACCGGGTGCTCGCGATCGGCGACGGGCTGAAGACCGACATGGCGGGGGCGGCCGCATTTGGGATCGATGCGCTCTTCATCCCCTCGGGCGTTCATGTGGCAGCCGGCCGCGGCTTGGATGCAGCACTGATCGAGGAGCTGTTCGGCAAGGCCGGTCTCGGCGGACCCGCTGCTGCCGTGCCGCGGCTCGTCTGGTAGCTCAAGCCACCATCAACAACGCCGAGCCGGACAGATAGGCCCAGGAGGCGGCGGCAACAAGCCAGCCGGCGGCGAGGGCTTGATCGTTGCGTGCGATCCGGCCGCTCATGCAGGCGAGGATCAGCAATCCCGGCCCGGCAATCGCGCGGAACAGCAGCGCGAAGGGGATCGCCGCGGCACTCGTCTCGGCTTCCATCGCAAAGGTCGGCGTCCGGCTCGCGATCACCAGATGGGTCCAGGTGGCGAACAGCGCGATCGCAAGGCCGAGGGCAAGAGTGGCAACGAGGTCGATCATGATCTGCTCTTTCTTGGTTGCGGCGGACCCTGATGGAATGAACGGCCGCTTGCATCGCTCATTCGTATTCATACGGAAATTCTCACGAATTATCAACGATTGCAGCAGGTTGCGATGACGCTTGCGTTACCGACCGCGCCAGAATGGGATCGATTGTCCCGGACCGGGGCGTTTGCCTGCCAAGCATTGACGCTACGCTGCGCCCCGTTGACGCATTCCCGCACCCTCCCTAACAGTCGCCGCCGAGACGAGGGAGCACCAAGGGGCTCGGCGTGCTGTTCCAGAGTCAAGTGTTCGTGCTCGCCTTCCTGCCGCTGGTGCTTGCGCTCTGGTATGCGCCCTGGCGCGCAGCGGCACCCCGCGAATGGGTGCTGCTCGCGCTCTCGCTCGGGTTCTATGGCTGGTGGGATCCACGCTTCATTCCGCTGCTGCTCGCCCAGGCCGTGGGTTCCTGGCTCGTCTCGCGCGCCTATCTCGCGAGCGGCCGGCGCAGCATTCTCATCGCCGGTGTTGCGGCCAATCTGGCGGTGCTCGCCTTCTTCAAGTACGCGGCCTTCCTCGCCGGCAACCTCGTCGCACTGACCGGCATCGAGGTGGGGCTGCCCGGCATCATCCTGCCGATCGGCATCAGCTTCTTCACCTTCGAGATCGTATCCTATCTGGTCGATCTCGGCTGGCGCGGCGCGCCGCCCTATCCCCTGCGCCGGTTCCTCATTTTCGTCGCGTTCTTTCCCCGGCTGATCGCCGGCCCGATCGTCCGGCACAACGAAATCCTGCCCCAGCTCGATCTCGATCCTCGGCGGGAAGGGCTTGCCGAACGGCTGAGCCAGGGCGCGACCCTCTTCGTCATCGGTTTCGCCAAGAAGGTGCTGCTGGCGGATCGCCTCGCCCCGATCGCGGATACGGCGTTCGCGGGGGCCGGCAAAGGCGTGCCGGATCTCGCGACGGCCTGGTCGGGAAGCCTTGCCTTCTCGCTGCAGCTCTTCCTCGACTTCTCCGCCTATTCCGAGATGGCGATCGGGATTGCGCTGATGCTGGGGCTGGTGCTGCCGGTCAATTTCGAGATGCCCTATCGGGCCGTGGATCTGCGGGATTTCTGGCGGCGCTGGCACATGACGCTGTCGCGCTACCTGCGCGACTATCTCTACATCCCGCTCGGTGGCAGCCGGGAGGGGCCGGCGCGATTCATCTTCGCGACGATCATTACCATGGGCCTGTGCGGCCTCTGGCATGGCGCGGGCTGGACCTTCGTCGCCTGGGGGTTGCTGCACGGTGTGGGCCTGATCGTCTGCCGGGGCTGGAGCGCGACCGGGATCAGGCTGCCGATCGTGCTCTGCTGGCTCGTCACCATGCTGTTCGTCCTTGCCGGCTGGGTCTTGTTCCGGGCGCCCGACTTTGCGACCGCGCTCCGCATGCTCGAAGGACTGATCGGGCTCGGCGGGACGGACGGCGGCTTCGAGGGGGGCGTGCTGATCGCTGTCGCAGCGGCCGTCTCGCTGGTCGGCTGGAGTGGCACGACCTTCGTCCACACCCGGTTGCAGCCGAGCCCGATCCTCGCCACGCTGGTCGCGGCTCTGGCCGTCTACTGTGTGCTCGAGGTCGGCAAAGGCCAGCCGCAGACCTTCATCTATTTCCAGTTCTAGGGGGCGGGTCATGAGGGAACGGCGCGCCTGGACGACCACGGGGATCGCGGGGGGCCTGCTCGTGCCGCTACGCTGGGCGATCCGGTTGCCGGACGATCCGCCAGCCATGCCGGCCCTTTGGTCGAGGTACCTGCGAACGCTCGCAGGCGCATTTGCGATCGCCTCGGCTCTGCTCGGCGCGCTGGTCGTCCTGGTCGATCCTTATGGCAGCGGGCTTCCGACCGCGCTGCCGATCGAGCGGCCACCGATGAATGGCAACCAACGCTTCCTGTTCCCGGCGATGGTGCGCTCGGGTCAGTTCGATTCCTACGTGATCGGCATGTCGTCCTCGCGCCCGC
>JANNSW010000687.1:0-16442 GCA_031403055.1 Hyphomicrobiaceae bacterium
CGACCAGCGCAGACGGCAGCTTCGAGAGATTGGCGAGCGTGCGCTTCCTGACGCGCCCTCCCTCGCGATAGCTCTCGCGCAGAAGGATCGCCGGCGGCGATGTGCGGTTGGGGATCCGATCGATGAACATGCCCGCCAGGAATCACTGTTCGCGGCGGAACGCAAGAGGACTACATGGACACATTGTTGCACGCGGGACTCACCCGAACCCTTGCCCGCCATGGGGTTTCATGTTGAGGAGAGTGAAAAGTTCGGGCTAGGAGGGCCGAGGTGGACGCTGAGGCGACGCGTAGATTTGGCGCTTCAGAACCCGGTGCGGACAAGGGAGTGCTGCGTCGACTCGGCGGGATGGCGATCGCCCCTCCGCGCGTCAGGACCCACCGCCGGACCGATCGTAGTACCGGCACCTGGATAGGTACCGCCCATAACGCTAAGTGCGTCGCTGCCGACGGCGTAAAGAACTCCGCTGGCGCGGCCGTTCCGATCGACGAACTTCTGCCCGAACAGCCCCCTTCACTCACACCTCTCTGGCACATTCGCCTGAAACTCGCCGCGGAAATTGCCGGGCGGGGAATAGTTGCAGACGAGCATGTCCTCGCCGCCGCAGGTGGCGACACCGCAGCCGACCTCGGTCGTCGAACGCCAGATCACTTGCGTGAAGTGGCCCGTGCCGGAGATGAAGCGGCCCGCAGCGAAGTCGTACTTGTCCATCTCATCGTACCAGCTCTGGATCTGGACATCCGGCGGAAAGGCGCCGGACGTACCCATGGCCAGGTTCTCGCCGAGCCCGTTGTTGGAGTGGCGGAAATCGCAGGCATTCGCCCATTGCTGGGCGGTGGCGGCGAGCTGTGCGCTCCAGGCGAGCGGGGGCACGCAATGCTTTGCCCGCAATTGATTGTGCTTGTCGAGGGCCACCTGGGCGAGATCGCCGCCCTGGCTCGCGGAGCTAGCGGACGTGCCGGCCTCTGGCTGAGCTTCGCCCCCCGCCGTCTCGGGCTCAGACGACTGTCCCGTCCCGCCAGCAGCCCCGACCGGCAGCACGACTGCCGTCTGATTGCCCGAGGCCATGACGACGCCGAGGCAGTTCTGCTGCCCGTCGAAGACGGAGAAGTAGTGGCCGGCGAAGGTCTGAATCGCGCCAGAGGACCCCGGGGCAATCGTCATCATCGGCAACTGCCCACCCTTGAGGTCGTTCTCTCGTCCGCTCAGGTCGATCCAGTAGACGTAAAACTCAGATGCACCGGCATTCTCGAATGTGAGGGTGAGCTGCTCCGAGCTGTTGGACGAAGCCACCTGGCCGCGCAGCTCGCAGCCGGGCCCGGGCCCGGCATTGGCTGATCCCAGAGCCATCACCTGCACAGCCGCCAGCACCACCGGCAGTGTCAACACTTTGATCCATCGCATGGGGATTGACTCACGGGTTGGAGGAAAGAGCTGGTCCCGGTTGTCTGAAACAGATTTTCCGCGTCGATAAGTGGAGCTCCCACCGGGGTTAGGCCGCCAAGCGGATTGGCGGCAGGCTGAAGTAGGCTTGATCGGGTGTGGTGCCGTCAAGGCTCGAATGAGGCCGGCAGCCATTGTAGAAGTTCAGGTATCGACCGACAGTTATGCAGTGCGCAAACTTGCCTCAGAAGAAAATACAGGAAGTTCAACGTCAGCGTCTTCGCCGGGCATCAGGCGAGCAGACGTTCCAGGTTACGGTCGGAGATCGGCACGTCCGGCCCGTAGAAGGACACTCGTACCGCGAGCTCGGGCTCTTTCTCCATGAGTTTCCACGCTCGGGTTCGGCGCGCCAGCGCTTCCTTACCGATCGAGAAATTCATCTCGGCGGAAAACCGTTCAAGCCGACGAAGTTTCATGAAGTCCCGAAAATGATCCTCGGTATAGGCTTTGGACGCATTGATCCAGTTGCCGTCTGAAAGAAGCCGATCACGGAGTAACCGCACACTGCGCAATGACCTGGAAAGGCCATTTCCGAAGACAGGGTCGCTGCATCCGGCAGCATCGCCGACCAGCGCTACCCCATCTTTGCTGATCCCTTCAACCCAACGGTGGGCACCGTCGAATGTAGCGAGGATGCCATGGGGCTCAGCGCGCTCAAGCCATGCGTCCGGGAATCCCAGTTTCCGGAACCGTTCCATGACGAACCCATAATCCCGGGCACCCGAAGGCCGGTGCGACAGCGCATCCTTGTGAAAGACAAGATAAGCCCGGTGATTGTTAGGCGCCGTTTCAACCACAATCGAGCCGCAGCCCTCGGCATTGTCTAGGAAGAAATGCACCGACGAGGGTTCCTCCGAAAACCCGCGCAATTGCAGACCCGCCGTATAGAGATGCTCGGGGTCTCGCCGCTGAGTGAGTCCGAGATTTTTGAGCGTAGTCGACTCGCGGCCATCCGCCCCGATCACCAGGCGGGCATTGACGGTCCGCTGTTGTCCACCCTCCACGAAATCCAATTCCGACCGATTGCCGGTCCGAAGTTCTCCAAGAGCCACACCCTGGTGAACCTCGGCCCCCGCTGCAATAGCACGCAGTAGAAGCTGCTCCTGCATCTGCGGATGCGGAAAGCTCAGAGCGCGTGCTCTGTCAGGGGCGACGTCCTCGTATCGGACGGGAGGTAGTGAAATTCCGCCGATGTGATCGGTGTCTAGCCCGATCACTCTGCCGCAACCTTCAGTGAAATCAGCATAGAGGCCGAGGCGGACGACTTCTACCGTTCCCCACGGGTAGATCACCTCACCCCGGACGCGGTCTCTGAAGCGCTTTTCCTTCTCCAGGATGACAACATCATAGCCGGCTCGGGCCAACACAATCGCCATCGATGAGCCTGCTATCCCGCCGCCGATTATTGCCACATCGGAATGTCGTATCATTGTATGCACCGCAGGTTCAACTTAGAGAGGGCACGCTATCCTGTCGTTGTGTTGAGCGCCAGCACTGGGCTGGTTAAGCGTCGGAAGCAGCCCGTAGCCCTTCCAACGTTGCCGGTCGCTATGGTCCGCACTGCGGACGCTCGTAAAGGTCTCAGGCATGGAGACCGCGACTTCGGCTTGGGGTCATTCGCGTCGGGTGCAATCAGTTTGATGGAAGAAGTGATCCGGAACCCGACGTGGAGTCAAGCGTGTGATGCCGGCCGCCTCGCGGCGACAGTGGCGATCTGACCAGCGACAAGTTGAGCCAACGCGATAGCCGAATGGCGGACGAGATCGGCGACACGACGACCATGGCCGACTGTGCTCCGGCAAATGTCGGCTCTTTGCATACGTGCGTCGATCGCCATGAGAGGCGCCAGCTTACGCTGCATGTTGGCAAGTGGCCCGGACTGTCGAAACGATCGTGCGTCGGAAGGGGCGGCCAATCTGGCAGGTTCGGACCAGGGGGGCGAGTTGCCTGCAAGGATTGGCGATCTGGAGACGCTTGCGCCGGACCGCCGTAACTTTCCTTCGATCCGCTGTTTCGCGAGTGCGCGCTCGCACAGTTCGCAATCTGTCAGCGTCTATTCACAGCCAGTTCGGCGAGTGGACCAGGCTATGACGACAGGGTTCGCGTTTCACCAGCAGGTTGATCCTGCCGGCGCGCCCAGCGATTGGCATTCGATAACCGAGTTCAAGTAACGGTGACCGCCTTCTCGAACTTCGACTGGACTTCGCCACGTAACCACGCATTGGTGTCGACGTCGGCGGTCGCGGGTTGCGCCGCTGGCATTTGAAGGGCTCGCCTCGCCTCGCGCGGGGCTCGGGCGCCAGTCCCGGCGCCGCTGTCCCAAGGAGCCCCCATCATGACCACCTCGAAGCCCCGTGCTGCCACCAACGCCAGACAGGGTGCGCGCCCCGGCAGGCCCGGCGCGACTCCGACGCAAGCACCAGTGACTGAAGTCCTGCTCCAGTCGACCTCAAAGACCAAGCAACCGGTGCTCGACAATCTCACGACGAAGCAGGACCGGATCCTGGCACTGCTCAGCCGGGAGGATGGCGCCAGCATCGAGGAGATTCTGCAGGCGACCCAATGGCAGCAGCACAGCATCCGCGGCTTCATCTCCGGCACGGTCAAGAGGAAGCTCGGTTTCGCCGTCCGCTCGACCAAGACAGAGGGTGAAGCACGCCGCTACCGGATCGACGTGCGCCGCGGCCGCTGACATGGCGAAGCGCGAGATCGACGTTGCGAGGATCGTGAGGGAGCTCTCCGCCCTCACGATCTTCGCATTGCGCCATGAATGGCGACGGCTCCATCAGGCGCCGCCGCCAAAGCGCCTGTCGCGTGAACTGCTGATGCGCGGGATCACCTATCAGCTGCAGGTTCGTGCCCTGGGCGGGTTGTCGAAGGCCGATCTGCGACGGCTGGCTGCGGTCGACGCTGCTCCTGGCACGGCTGCAAAGCCCCGGACACCGACCATTGCGAAGCCCGGCACACGGCTCGTGCGCGAGTGGGGCGGCGCCACGCACACGGTTCTCGTGCTCGCCGACGGTGTCGAATGGCAGGGCAACCGCTATCGCTCTCTGACCGAGATCGCTCGCAAGATCACCGGCGCTCGATGGTCGGGCCCGCGATTCTTCGGCCTCAGGCCTGGCAAGGCCGGCAGCAAGAGTGCAACCGATGCGGACGCCTGAGCGATTGCGTCCGGCCGGCGTGATTCGTTGCGCCGTCTACACGCGCAAGTCCTCCGAGGACGGCCTCGAGCAGGAGTTCAACTCGCTCGATGCCCAGCGCGAGGCCTGCGAGGCCTATATCGTGAGCCAGCGGCATGCCGGCTGGGTGGCTGTCCCTGAGATGTTCGACGATGGAGGCCTCTCGGGCGGCACGCTGGAGCGTCCGGCACTTCGGCGGCTGTTGGGTGAGGTGACAAGCGGCCGCGTCAAGGTCATCGTCGTCTACAAGGTCGACCGCCTCACCCGCTCGCTCGCGGACTTCGCCAAGATCGTCGACGTGCTCGATGCCCAGGGCGCTTCGTTCGTGTCGGTCACCCAGCAGTTCAACACGACGACATCCATGGGGCGCCTCACGCTCAACATGCTGCTCTCCTTCGCCCAGTTCGAGCGCGAGATTGCCGGTGAGCGCATCCGCGACAAGATTGCGGCATCGAAGGCGAAGGGCATGTGGATGGGAGGCCACCTTCCCCTCGGCTGCGATGTCCGGGACCGCAAGCTCGTGGTCAACGACACCGAGGCCGAGACGGTCCGGTTGATCTTCCGGCGCTATGGGGAACTGGGCTCGGTAGCCTTGTTGCGCCTGGAGCTCGATCATCTTGGCATCGTGAGCAAGCGCCGCAACGACAGCAGCGGTCGATGCTCTGGAGGCAAGCAATTCTCGCGCGGCGCGCTCTACCTCCTGCTGCAGAACCGGATCTATCTCGGCGAGATCGTGCACCGCGGCAAGGCCTACCCCGGTCAACATGCGGCGATTGTCGATTCTGGCCTCTGGAGAACCGTGCTGGATCGCCTCTGCGCCAACCGGCAGGAGGGTTCCCTTCGGACGCACGCAAGCGCGCCGAGCCTGCTTGCAGGCCTCATCTTCGACGGCGACAGCAATCGGATGACGCCGAGCCATGCCGTGAAGGCCGGCAAGCGCTATCGCTACTACGTCTCTGCGACGCTCGTCACGGGCAATCGGCGATCGGCGCCAGGAGGACGACGGGTCCCGGCCGGCGACATCGAAGCTCTCATGCTCGACAGGCTGCGGGCGTTCTTCGGTTCGGCGCAGGAGATCTGCGATGGGCTGGAGCCATTCAAACTCGACGCTCCGACGCAACACGCCGCTCTCGAGCGGTCCGCACAGATGGCTCGACAGTCGTTGTCGCACTCCGGGCTCGAGGCACGGCAACTCGTTCAATCGCTGGTCACGCGGGTCGTGATCGAGAGCGAAGTTGTCGCCGTTGAGTTGGACAGGCGGGCCGTGCTCAGCTGTCTTGCACCCGATTGGACGACAGCCGGCCCGCAAACGCCCCGTCCAGAACCGATCACGTTGACCATCGCGGCGCGACTGCGTCGAGCGGGGAAAGGCATGAGGCTCGTGATCGGCGCGGACACTGCGAAAGCCGCCGATCGCGAGCTGACACGGCTGATCGCAAGGGCCATGGCCATCAGGTCTGCAGTGATTGCCACGCCCGCCGTCAGCACCGAGGCGATAGCGATGCTTCGCAACGTCAAGCGCGACCGGCTTTCGGTGCTTCTCAGACTCTCCACCCTCGCCCCCCATCTGGTTCGGGCGATACTCGACGGCCGGCAGCCGGTCGAGCTGACCGTGTCGCGCCTCATGTCCCTCAGCAAGAACCTGCCGCTCGATTGGCATCAGCAAGGCCCCACCCTCGGCTTCCCAGCGGAGTGAGCCGGAATCGACGGTCGATCAATGCTCCTGATGTGACCCTGCCGGAATCGCGTCCGGAGACGGGAGGCGGTTCGCGCCGCGGTCTGTCGGCATTCTCGGTCTCCGCCGGACGCGGCATCAGGTCGAACGCGGTAAGGCACGGAAAAGACGGAAAAATTTGCTAGCCCCGGAAATTCCGGTCAACGACGAAGTGCATAGGGAGCCATTGGCTCCGGGGGTAGGATTCGAACCTACGACCAGCCGGTTAACAGCCGGCTGCTCTACCGCTGAGCTACCCCGGAAAACCAGCGCCGGCAGCATCCCGAATTGGGGCTGCAGGCACCGGAGCGCCGATCCTATAGCGCAATTGGTTACTGGAATCTATATCTCGTTGGCAGACGAGGCTGGACTGCGCAATCGCGCCGAAAGACAGGAGCCATGGCGGAGCAACCCAAAGCAGGCGAGGCGGAGCGACGGGCCGAACGGCGAGCGGCGGCATTGCGCAGCAATCTGCGCAAACGCAAGCAGCAGGAGCGGGCCCGCTCCGCTGCCGGGCCAGCGGCTGGAGCCGTCAGCGATCGCGACGTCGCGCCCGGTGATGATGCAACTCCGGATCAGCCTCGATCCGCTCAATCCACCCGCTTCAACTCGCGCGCATAGCGCCGCCAGGTCTCGACATAGTGGGCGGCGTTGGCGGCGAGGTCGCGAGCCTCGGCCGCGCCGAGCTGGCGCATGATTCTGCCGGGCGCTCCCATCACCAGGGAGTTGTCGGGAATGACCTTGCCTTCGGTCACGAGGGCATGCGCCCCGATCAGGCAATTGTCGCCGATCCTCGCGCCATTCAGCACGATCGCGCCGATGCCGATCAGGCTGTTGCGGCCGATGGTGCAGCCGTGCAGCATCGCCATGTGACCGACGGTGCAGTCCGGGCCGATGGTCAACGGAAAGCCGGGGTCGGTGTGCAGCACGCAGCCGTCCTGCACATTCGAGCGCTCCCCGATCACGATCGGCTCATTGTCGCCACGAACGACCGCGCCGAACCAGACGCTCGCGTCCCGCTCCAGCCGCACATTGCCGATCACGGCCGCGTTGGGCGCGATCCAGCAAGCCGCATGACCAGCGAGGTCGGGGGCAATGTCACCGAGCGTGTAACGGGTCAAAAACTTCGACTCGCATAGTTACGGGGGCAACAAACTTTTATCTCCACGCGGAGCAGGGTCTGTCAACACCTTGCTCAGGACAATCGGATGATGCCTGGTAGGGGCGACCGGCAGGTCGCCCGTCTTTCCACGTTCTCGAGCGGTTGCTGTGTTTTGGCTCGGCCAAGTCTTGCCAGTTTCTTGGAATTCTCGTGCCGTCACTTGTTCCACTAGATACTGGCGACCAGCCGGTCGCTCCTACGGTCATTCGCACAATCGCCCCGACACCTTGTTTGGTCAAAATCGCCGCTGAGGATGCTCCTTCGAGCATACGATCTCACTTGCTCCAAGGCCTAAGCTGGTGTTCCGTCCCATTCATTCGATTCTGGCTCGCTAGATAGTCGAGCATGTGCTCGAGCTCGGCAGCGGCTTCCGCAGTCCACTCGATCCTCATAGAGCGGGATTACATCGGCGCAGCATCGACATCAGATCGTCGCGCGACACACCGGTGAGCGGACGCGAGAGCCGGTCCGAGACAATGGCTTGGCGTTCGGCCGGTCGCTCGGGTGTCGAGAGATCCTCGATCTCGCGCATGATCTCCTGAGCAAGCGCCTTTTGTGCCGCGGCAGGCAAGGATCTCGCGGCCCGCACAGCAGCTTCGAGGGTGAAAGTCGTGTCGTTCTCCATCATGGTGGCAGCATAGCACGAAACGTCGCCTATGCCGCAAGCTCCGCCTTATTCGGCTGGCCCGCCCACGGGCACCGCCCGCTCGAATCGCGGCATCACCAGGATCAACAGCACGGCGAGTGCGACGAAGGGGAAGATCACGAGGTTGACGCCCTCCCAGCCGACCTGATTGAGCAGCTTGCCCGACAAGAACGAGCAGAGCGCGACGAAGCCGAAAATGACGAGGTCGTTCATCGCCTGCACCTTGCCGCGCTCTTCGGGCTGGTGGCAATCGGTGACGAGGGCGGTCGCGCCGATGAAGCCGAAGTTCCAACCCGCCCCCAGCAGCACCATGGCAAGCGTGAACTCCATCACCGAAATGCCCATCAGCGCCACCACGCCTGACATGGCGAGCAGCGCCATGCCGAGCATCAGCACCGGCGTTCGCCCGAACCGCGTGATCAGCGGGCCGGTGAAGAAGCTCGGCAGATACATGGCAACCACGTGCCAGCGGATGGCGTTGGCCGCATCGTCGACCGTGTGGTTGCAGGCGATCATCGCGAGTGGAGTGGCCGTCATCACGAGGTTCATCATGCCATAGCTGACGGTGCCCGCGATCATGGCTGCGATCAGCTTGGGCTGGCGGACGATCTCGCTGAGCGGGCGGCCGGAGGGTGTCTTGCCGGTGCCGCGTGGCGCTCGCGGGATATCGACGAAAGCGAGCACGACGAGGGCCGCAACCACCACGAGGGCAGAGGCGAGAAAGCAGCCCGCGAACAGGAACGGAGACAACCATTCCTTGGTGCGGGTCACGATCTCCGGTGCGATCAACGCTGCGCCGAGACCACCCGCCAGCACCCAGGAAATCGCTTTCGGCCGGAACTCCGCGCTCGCCGTGTCGGTCGCGGCGAAACGGTAGTATTGAGCCGATGCCTGATAGTAGCCGCACATGTGGGTCGCAAGGCAGAACAGCCAGAAGCTGCCGAGCCGGATCGCCTGGGCGGCGAGCAACAGTCCCGCAAGGCCGAGGAAGCCGCCGATCAGAAAGCCCGGCCGCCGGCCAAAGCGCTGCATGAAGAGCGACGCGGGCACCGTCGAGATGAATGTGCCGAACACGAATGTGGTGATCGGGAGCGTCGAGAGCGACTTGTCGGGGCTCAGCGTGAAGCCGACGATGCCGCCGATCATGATGATGGTTGCAACCGAGATCCCGTAGAGCGCCTGCGCGATCGAGAGCAGCGCCGCATTGCGCCGCGCCAGCGCATCGGTCTGGGGCGCCATGGTTGCGGCGATGGGCTGGCGGTGGGGCATCGGGCTCTCGTGGGTCGCTCGGCAGGGCGTCGACCCATCTGCGCCGAACCGCGCCGTGCTGGCAAGGCGGCCAATCGGCTGGGTGGGCCGCGTGCGCAGCAGGGGAATGACGCGCTGCTCAGCTCCCGCAGATGCGGGCTCGAGCGACGCAATGATATTCCTGCATCCCTGGCCCAAGATAGAGGTGCTTCTCGCAGCTGGTGCGGCGCTCGGCGACGCGCACCCGGCGCAGACCCTGCTGCATCAGCTGGCCGCGGCTTTCCGCGATGCGGTAGACGACAGCCTCGTCGGCGAGGCTGCGGGTGAAGGCCTCCCCGACCGTGGTCGAGTGGCTGGCGACAGCTGCGCAGGTCTGATCGGCCGCGCTCCTGCCTGCAGGCTCCGCTGACGTAATAGCAAGGCCGTCCACGGCGGGCGTGCCCAACGCTACCCGGTCGCCAGCCGCGCAACCGGCCAGCAACTGCACGGACAAGACGACCCATACCCAACGCATGCCACACCCCATTGCTGCCACTGCGGCTAGCCAGGGAATGGTGCGAAAAGATGGCTAATGAAGAATGAAGGCGTGTGCCATCGGGCACGGTCGGGGTTGTCGACGATGCCTTGGTGCGCGCCCCAAAACAACTGCTCCGTCTTCCCCGGCGATCGAAGCCCCGGCATTCAGCCGGGACGGAGATCGACCCGAGATCCAGGCCCCGGACGGGATCGTGCAAGTTATTGCGCCTTCGGCCCTTTTTGTGCTGGATCCCGGCTCGGCGCTCCCGTTTGGTCGCTTGGCCGGGAACACGGCGGGGCGAGAAATCGGCCCAATGAAACCGATTCACTTGTTTGTGCGGGCCTCCTTACCCGACCGTGCCTGGCCTTCAAGCCTGCGCCAATGCCTGCTCCAGATCGGCGATGATGTCGTCCTTGTCCTCGATGCCCACCGACAGGCGGACGACATCGGGGCCAGCGCCGGCGGCCGCGAGGTTCTCCTTGGGCACCTGCCGGTGCGTGGTCGAGGCCGGATGGATGATCAGCGAGCGGGTATCGCCGATGTTGGCGACGTGACTGAACAGCTTGACCTTGGAGACGAGCTTCACGCCCGCGTCATAGCCACCCTTCACACCGAAGGTGAAGACGGCGCCGGCGCCCTTGGGTGAGATTTTCTTGGCGAGCGCATGGTACTTGTTGCCGGCGAGGCCTGCGTAATTGACCCACTCGACCTGGCTCTGCAGCTCGAGCCAGCTTGCGACCGCATGCGCGTTCTCGCAGTGCCTGGCCATTCTGAGCGGCAGCGTCTCGATGCCGGTCAGCACCAGGAAGGCGTTCAAGGGCGCGATCGCGGGCCCGAGGTCGCGAAGCCCGAGCACCCGGCAGCCGATCGCGAACGAGAAATTGCCGAAGGTCTCGGCGAGTTTCATGCCGTTGTAGGAGGGGTTCGGCTCTGACAGCGAGGGATACTTGCCCGACTTCATCCAGTCGAAGGTGCCGCAATCGACGATCAGGCCGGCAATCGAATTGCCGTGTCCGCCGAGGAACTTCGTTGCCGAGTGCACGATGATGTCCGCGCCGAACTCCTTGGGCCGGCACAGATAGGGTGTCGCCAGCGTGTTGTCGACGATGAAGGGTACGCCCGCCTGCTTGGCTACCGCGGCAATGGCGGGCAGATCCATGACGATGCCGCCCGGATTGGCGATCGATTCACAGAAGATCGCGCGGGTTTTGCCCGTCAGCTGCTTGGCAAAGCTCGCGGGGTCGGTGCCGTCGGCCCACTTCACATTCCAGCCCATCTTCTTGAAGGACTGGCCGAACTGATTGATCGAGCCGCCGTAGAGCTGGCGTGCCGCGATGAACTCGTCGCCTGGCTCCAACAGCGTGTGGAACACCAGGTGCTGGGCTGCATGACCCGAGGCGACGGCGAGTGCCGCTGTACCGCCCTCGAGCGTTGCGATCCGCTCCTCCAGCACCCCTTGCGTCGGGTTCATGATGCGGGTGTAGATGTTGCCGAACGCCTCCAGATTGAAGAGGGAAGCTGCGTGATCGACGTCGTTGAAGACAAAGGCCGTCGTCTGATAGATCGGCGTCACGCGGGCCCCGGTCGAGGGATCGGGCCTGGCTCCGGCATGGATGGCGAGGGTGTCGAACTTCGGCTGGCGGTCGGCCATGACGGTTCACCTTTCGTCGGCTGGGGCGGGGAGAGGGATGCGCCATAGGAGCTACCGTCGCCGGTTTCGTCAAGCGCGCACGCCGATTTCGTTCCAATTGCGGAAGTGCCCTGCTCGCGTCGAAATTGCTCCTTACTTTATCCTGATCGTGGAGTAAGGGATTGGTGCTGCGCAACCGCGCCGCACGAGGGGAGATGTGGAGGCGGACGTGGTCGACAATGTCGCAATGGCCGAGCGTGGTGGAGTTTCGTTTCTCTCCTCATTCCTCGGCAAGGTCGTGCTGCTCGCGCTGACAATCGTCGTGGTCTGGTCGCTCTATGCCTATCTGCACGTCTATCGGCTGGATTGGCTCGGTTGGGCCTATGTGCAGCTGCAGCCGCTCACCAACGGCCTCTACACGATGGTCGAGACCTACTTTCCCGATGACGTGAAGTACAAGATCCGTGGCGCCATCACCGACGACCTCGGCCAACGCTCGCTGTTCCTATTGCTGCTGAGTGCGGCCGTCGAGCTCGTCCTCTACAGCGTGTTCCGCCTGGCGAAAGCCCTGTTCCGCTCGGCTCTGGGGTAGACTTCGACAATCGGGTGAGGTTTGGCGGCGTGCAGGCGCTCCTGCAGTGCTTTGGGGCTCGGGTCGCTCGACTGCGATCGCCGCCTGTACCCAGGCATCGACGGAACCGGGAGGGCCCCATGTTGTCGTTTGGCAAATCGGCGGCGTTGTTCGAGACGGCCAGGCTAAGCGTCGCGGGCGGCACCAGCAGCAATGTGCGCTATGCCGAGCCGACCGGACCGCTGTTCTTCGTTCGCGGCCAGGGCCCACGCCTCCATGATGTCGATGGCAATGTGCTGATCGACTATGTGCTGGGCAATGGTCCAGCCATTCTGGGCCATGCGGCGCCGGAAGTGATCGGGCCGGTCGCTGCCTCACTCGCCGATGGCCAGTCGATCGCCGGCCAGCATCTGGGCGAGATCCGCCTCGCCGAGCTCATCAAGACGCTGGTCCCCGGTGTCGAGCTGGTCCGCTTCTCGGTCACGGGCTCGGAGGGTGTCCATGCCGCGATCCGGCTCGCGCGCGGCCATACGGGTCGCACCAAGTTCGTCAAGTTCGAAGGCCAGTATCATGGCTGGCTCGACAATACCTTCATCAGCACCAAGCCGGGCCTCAACGAAGCCGGGTCTGCTGACGCGCCACAGGCAGTGCTGATGAGCCGTGGCCAGCCCGAGCGCGTCAAGGACGAGGTCATCGTCCTGCCCTGGAACAACGCCGATGCACTGGCACGTGTGCTCGAGCGGCATGGCGCCGAGATCGCTGCCGTCGTGACCGAGCCTGCGATGTGCAATTGCGGCGTGATCGCGCCCAAGCCCGGCTATCTCGAAGCGATGCGCGAGTTGTGCAGCTCGACCGGCACGGTGTTGATTTTCGACGAGGTCATCACCGGTTTCCGGCTTGGTCTCGCCGGTGCCCAGGGCCGCTTCGGGGTGAGGCCAGATCTTTCGGTGTTTGCCAAGGCCATCGCGAATGGCTTTCCCTTGAGCGCGATCGCCGGCAAGCGTGCGATCATGGAGCTCGTCGAGCCGGCGGGCCAGGTCGTTCATTCCGGAACCTACAACGGCAACATGACGTCGGTGACAGCTGCCCTGGCGACGCTCGAGGCGCTCGGCCGTGATGCGGGCGCCTATGCACGCATGGAGGACCGGGGCGAGCGGTTGATGGCCGGTTTGGCCAGCAGTGCCCGACGCCATGGCGAGAAGCTGCTCGTGCAGGGGTTCGGGGCCATCTTCTGCACCCTGTTCACCGCAGCGACGGAGGTGATCGATTTCCGCTCGGCCGCCGCCGCCGATGCCGGCCGCATGACGGCGTTTGCCGCCGCCCTCGCCAGGAACGGGGTGCGAACGACCGCACGCGGGGTGTGGTTCCTCTCGATGGCGCATGGTGACGCCGAGATCGAGGCGACCTTGGTCGCCGCGGACAGAGCCTTGGCCGAGCTTGCCCGCGCGGGCTGAGCCAGTCGGGATCCCGGCGGGTCATGGTCGCGTCACGGGTCCAACGCCCGCTCGCCAGATCCGCGGCGCCGTGAAGCGCAAATCTCGACTGCCCCGCGCCCAACCATGCCGGGCACCCGAGCGGGCCGGTCCCCTTCGGCTTTCGGCCGGATCGCCGACTCCAGCAGACCAAAACTGACCTGCTCCCCGGAATTCCATCCAGCCGATAGTTGAAATTGGAGGTCTCCGTCAGGTCGCCAACCGCAAGAGCCCGCATGGTGATGGCGGCCGCGGCCTCGCAATTGATGGCGATCAAGGCGCTCGACCGGTTGCGAGAGCAGAGGATGGTCTGGATTTCGAACCCGATGATGTGCATTCGCACAAGTGCTGGAGGCTGAAATGCGTGCCGCGACCAAACCGGACCCCGCTCGCCCGAGCACGTTCGCCCCGCCCGCTGGCGGCATCGATGCGCTGATCAAGGACCGTTTTCCGACCGCCTATACGATCCTCTTTGCCTTGATCATTCTGGTCGGCTCGCTCACTTGGCTCGTTCCGGCGGGCGAGTACACCCGGGTGATGAACGATGCGCTCGGCAAGAATGTGCCGGTGCCAGGCACCTATCATGCCGTCGAGGCGGCACCCCAAGGTATCGTCGCGATGATCCTTGCGCCGATCAACGGCTTCTACAGCCAGGCAGCGGGCACGGCCAACGCGATCGACGTCGCCCTGTTCGTGCTGGTGATCGGCGGCTTTCTCGGCGTCGTCAACAAGACCGGGGCGATCAATGCCGGGATCACGCGGGCCATGGGCGGTCTGAAGGGCCGCGAGATCTGGATGATCCCGATCCTGATGGCGTTGTTCGCCGCGGGCGGCACGACCTATGGCATGGCCGAGGAGACTCTCGCCTTCTATGCGCTGCTGATCCCGGTGATGATCGCGGCTGGCTTCGATGCGGTCACCGGCGTTGCGATCATCCTGCTCGGCGCGGGCATCGGCGTGCTGGGATCGACCATCAACCCGTTCGCGACAACGATCGCCTCCAACGCCGCGGGCATCCCTTTCACGACGGGGATGATGCTGCGCTTTGCCATTCTCGGGCTTGGCTGGCTCGCCTGCGTCGGCTATGTGATGCGCTACGCCGACCGGGTGCGCAAGGATCCCTCGACCTCGATCGTTGCCGATATGAAGGCTGCGAACGAGGCGCATTTCCTTGCCTCGGCAAGCGCGACCGACAACACGTTCACAGCTCGCCAGCAGCTCATCCTGGTTGTCTTCGCCGCGACCTTCGGCGCGATGATCTGGGGCGTCTCCTCGCAGGGCTGGTGGATGGCCGAGATGTCGGGCTTGTTCCTTGCCTCAGCGATCGTCATCGGGGTCATCGGCTGGCTCGGCGAGAAGACCCTCGCCAATGCCTTCGTCGATGGCGCCCGCGATCTGCTCGGCGTGGCGCTCATCATCGGCATTGCCCGCGGCATCGTCGTCATCATGGATGCCGGCAGGATCACCGATACGATCCTGCACGCAAGCGAGCAGGCGATCCAGGGACTGCCCGCCGTCGCCTTCATCAACGGCGTATTCGTGATCGAGACGCTGATGTCGTTCCTGGTGCCATCCACTTCGGGGCTTGCCGTTCTGAGCATGCCGATCCTCGGGCCGCTCGCGGACTTCGCCAATGTCGGGCGCGACCTGGTGGTGACGGCCTATCAGTCGGCAAGCGGGCTCGTGAACCTGATCACGCCCACCTCGGCTGTGGTGGTCGGCGGCCTCGCGATCGGACGGGTCTCCTACAATCGCTGGCTCCAGTTCATCTGGCCGCTGCTGCTCATCCTCTTGCTCATCATCGTTGCAGCGCTGAGCGTCGGAACACTACTCTAGTCGTGCCCGGACGACCATCAATTCAATCGAGGCAAGCATCATGACTGAACAACCCGGCGTTCATTCCGAGAGCGGCAGGCTCCGGAGCGTGCTGGTGCACCGGCCGGACCTCGCACTCCGGCGCCTCACTCCGGCGAACTGCCACGAGCTCCTGTTCGACGACGTCCTGTGGGTGCGCCGGGCCGGCGAGGAGCATGACGGCTTCGTGCGGATCATGCGGGAGCGCGGCGTCGAAGTCCTGCAGTTCGGCGAGCTGCTCGCGCAAACGCTTTCGAGCGTTGCGGCGAAGGCCTGGCTGCTCGACCGGCGGATCGCGCCCGAGAAGGTCGGCGTGGCGATGGCGCCAGAGCTGCGCGGCTGGCTCGAAGGCCTGCCGCCGGCCGATCTCGCTGGCTATATGACCGGCGGCATCACGCGGGCCGACCTGCCATTCGCGCCGGCGAGCCTCGTCGGCCGTGTGCTGGCGCCAAACGACTTCGTCGTACCGCCGCTGCCCAACCAGCTCTTCACGCGTGACACCACGGCCTGGCTCTACAACGGCGTCACGCTCAATCCCATGCACTGGCCGGCCAGACGCGAGGAGACCATCAACGTTGCCTGCGTCTATGCCTTCCATCCCCGCTTCACCGAGGCGAAGTTCAAGACGTGGTACGGCGGGGTCGATGCGGACCATGGCCGGGCGACCCTCGAAGGCGGCGATCTGATGCCGCTCGGCCATGGCGTCGTGCTTGCCGGCATGGGCGAGCGCTCGACGCCGCAAGGCGTCGGTGCCCTCGCGCTCGGACTGTTCGCGCAAGGCGGGGCGGAGCGGCTGGTCGTCGCGCAGATGCCGCGCGATCGCGCGTCGATGCACGTCGATACCGTGTTCACGTTCTGCGACCGCGATCTCGTCACCTACTACCCTCCCGTGGTCGAGGCGATCCGCACCTTCACGATCCGCCCCGGCGATCGGGAGCATGTGCTCGACGTCCGCGAGGAGACGCGGCCCTTCCTCGAGGTCGTCGCCGAGGCCGTCGGCGTC
>JANNSW010000688.1:0-2136 GCA_031403055.1 Hyphomicrobiaceae bacterium
TGCCCTTGCGCCACCACCCTTGCAGACCGCCCGAAGCGGCGAAGCCTCAATTGCTCGCCATATGGGGCAGCGGATCGACGGGCTCGGAGCCTCTGCGCAGCTCGAAGTGGAGTTGGGGCTGCTCGACGGTGCCGGTCTTGCCGCTCTTGGCGATGGCTTGACCGCGCCGCACGGATTCGCCGCGCCTCACCAGGATCTCGCTGTTGTGGGCATAGGCTGAAACCCAGTTGTCGGCATGGCGGATCAGCACCAGCTTGCCATAGCCCTTCAGCTCCTCGCCGGCATAGGCGACGACACCACCCTCGGCGGCTTTGACCTCGGTGCCGGGCGGCACGGCGACATTGATGCCGTCGTTGCGCTGACCATCCGAGGTCCCGCCGAACTTGCCGATGATGCGCCCTTTGACCGGCCAACGGAACTTGCCATCGCTCGCTCCACCGGCCGCGGCGGTCGACATCTCGGGTTCGATGGCAGCCGACGCGGCCCGCGCCTTCCTGGCCGAAGGGGTCTCGGCCGGCGAAGCCGCGAGCGGGTCGTTGCCATCCTCGACCGAGCCCTCCTCGACCGCAGGCCCGGCGTCGGCGGCCGTGTCGTAGCCGTAATCGGTCGCTGCCGCCGGCGGCAATGCCGCGATCCTCTGTTTGCGGGCAGGCTTGACGGTCTCGTATCCCGAATCAGCGACAGCCGTCGCGGAGCCGGGTATATTCAGCACCTGGCCGAGCTTGATCTTGGCGGGATCGTCAATGCCGTTGGCATCGGCGAGGGCTTGCGGGTCGACCTTGAGTCGCTGGGCGATGCCATAAAGCGAGTCGCCGCTGCGAACGCGATAGGTGTCTCCACCCACCGCCAGTGCTTCCTCGGGCAGCGCCCGCGTGGCAGCCTTCTTCCGCGGTTTCGCCGGCAGCGGATCCTCGTAGGCGACAGTGCGCGTCGCGCCGCCCGGAACGATCAGCTTCTGGCCGACCTTCAAGTTCGGCTGCGACAGGCCGTTCGCGTCCATCAGGGCGGCGACCGGCACGCCATATCGCCGCGACAGCCCATAGAGCGTCTCGCCCTTGCGCACGGTGATGGTATCGCCAGCGCTGCCGCCCGAGCCGATGCCGCCATAGCCCGGGCTGGTGCCGGCGGTCTCCTCGGGATCGGTCAACCGCGCGAGGTCGGTGGGGCGCCTGGTGTTGAGTATGCTCTGGCGATTGGGTCGCCGCGTGTTGGGTAGCGGCTGCGCGCCGCCATTGCCATAGCCGCTGCTGCCTGCGCCGCTGCCGTTCTGGTCGTAGCCGCCATAGTCAGAGCCCGTGCCCGATGTGCCCGAGCCCTGCGTGCCATAGTCTTGTGCCCCATAGCTCTGGGTGCCAGAGCCGGACGAGCCATAGCCTTGATTGCTGTAGCCCTGGGTCCCGTAGCCTTGATTGCCGTAGCCCTGGTTGCCATAGCCGTTCGCGGGTGGCGGGGTGTAGGCCGGTTGCTGGTAGCTCGGCTGGGTGTAAACGGGCTGGGGCGGCTGGGGTCGGGAGTTGGTCGACCCCGTGCTCGAATCGCTCAAGCCGAGCGCTGGGTAATCGAGCCGGGTGACATCGGCGCTGCATGCCGACAGCGTTGCCCCGACACCAACGACGGCCACCAACCGCCATGCGGCCAGAGGCCAGCTACGCCAGACGAAGTTACGCACGGTACCACCCATCACTTCCCTTACGACCGTGCACATTTAGGACCTGCCTGGGTTAATCCGGGATTAACGACGCTGAACACCCCGAGCGGAGGATGAAATTTTTCTGCCCGCTTCGCCAAGGACTGCATCCGATTGCCTGAAACCGGTACTTCGAGGCACCTCGCCTGAATTGTCGACGCCCCATCACTGCCCGCATGCCGGATTGGGTGGCATGATGAGCAACCCGCTCGGCGGAACTTGCGAGCATGCGTGGTCCTAGCCCTGGATTGTGCGCTCTTCGCGGCCACGCTTCGGCGAAACTGCGGCAGGTTGGGTTGGACCGGTGCGATCGGGTGGCCGCTCAGCCGGCAAGCGCGGAAGCGAGCTTTGCGCGGGTCGCCTCGTGGGTAAGGTCGAGATGGAGCGGCGTGACCGACACATAGCCGCGGTAGATCGCCCAGAGATCGGAGCCCTCGGGGGGATTGGAG
>JANNSW010000689.1:0-5459 GCA_031403055.1 Hyphomicrobiaceae bacterium
CAGTCAGTGCGTGCATGACAATGTTGACGCCGGTCCTCAGGGCCATTCCGCGCTGGCGTTCGCCGCCGGGTGAGACCGGATACAGCGGCCGTCCGCGATCATCGAGCGCCCAGGCGGAGGCAAAATCATTCGGTGTCACAATGATCGACGTCACGCCATCCGATCGCCGCGCCTGACGCGAGGCTTCTTCCGAGGCTTGTTCGTTCTGCGCTTCCACCCACATCTCGCCGCCATCCCAGCGGCCGGGAAACGATTGCAAAAGATAAAATGATCGGGTCAGCACATGGTCCTCGGGTACGGGCTCGAGGCGCGGGATGTCGAGCCGGCCCAAAAGCCGTTGCAGCGCCGGGCCGCGTTCGCCGGCCATTGCCATGCCGGACGGCACGCCTTGGCCATAATCGCGCGTGTCGAAAATGATCATCCCGCCTTGCTTCATGAAGGCGTCGATCTTGCCGAGCGTGGTCTCAGAGAGCGGTTGAGCGCTTTCCAGAACCGGCCAATAGAGCACCGGGAAGAAGCCGAATTCGTCCTTCGTCACGTCGACGCCAATCGGGTCGCCCGGCTCGACAGCGGTCCGCGAAATGAGAACGCGCGTTAGTCCCGAAAGGCCATCCTTGCTGACGCGGTCGACATTTTCGTCGCCCGTCAGAACATAGCCGAGCGTGACTTTCGAGGTCGCCGACAGCGCGACAGCATCCGGTGGCGAGAGGTTGGCCGGTGGCAGCGTCACCGTCTCGGCTTCGGGCTGCCGGGACGTGCCGAAATCGTCGGGTGAGAAGATCCGTGGCGGCGAACGCAAGCCACTCGGCAGATCATCCTCGATCGTCTGGGCGAAAACCTGTGATGACGAGACCGCGAGCAGTCCAGCGGCAAGGACCACAATCAAAGACGCTGCAACAGCCTGCGACGGTCTGCGAAAAACGCGGAACTTTCCAGCGAGCGCCAAGCTGGCAAGAATATCGATGAAGATGAGTGCGAGGACCGCTGCCAGGATCCACGGCTTCAAGTCAGTGGTCTCGCCGGTCTGGTAGCCGCGCAACTCCGCGCCGCCCGGCAAAGCCGCCAGGGGTTGAATCGTGGTCTTCGGCGTCACGACATTGATGGCGCGCGGCGTGCCGCCCGCTCCATAGTATCCCGGCGGATGATCGAGGCTCGCCACGGCGTCCGTGGCCTTGGCAATAGTCAACGGCTGCGCGGTCGGTGGCGGTGGCTTCAGATCACCAAAGCCATCGAGTGTCATAACTGGCGGCAGGCTCGCGGCATCACTTGAACCAGTCGCCCGGCCGCTCGAGTCGAGTGCTGCGTCGCCACTCGCCATTGCCGCACTCTGCATATTGCCGAGTTGCGTGATCCGGCGCAGCATTTCAACGAACAGTCCCGACAGCGGCAGGTTCGACCAATCGGAATTGGCGGTCGCGTGGAACAGCACGACATGGCCTTCGCCGCGCTTTTCGGCGGTCACAAGTGGTGTGCCGTCCTTCAAGCGCGCCCAGACTTTGACGTCGGGCGAAATCAACGCCGGATCGGCGAGCACTTGGCGTTTCACCGACACGTCGCCCGGCACTGTGAGACCGGCGAACAGGCTTTGATCTTCAAACGTATTGAGCGGCTGCGGGGTCGCCCATGACAGCGCGCCACCCAGCGACCGGCCGCCGACGCGCAGCGGAACCGGCAAGAGGTCGTCGCCGCCCTTCTCGAGTCGCGGACCGGCAAACCGCACCAGCACGCCACCCTTCTCGACCCAGGTTCCGACCCGCTCGTAGGTTGTATCGACCAACCGGCCGATGTCGGCGAGCACCAGCACCGACACGCCCTGCCCGAGCAGGTTGGCGATGGCTTCCGCGCTGTTGGAGTCATTGTCGCGCACGAGGTCGGCATAGGGGATCAGCGCACGCTCGATATAGTGCAGCGGCGAGAGCAATTGCTGCGCTTCGCCACGCGGCGAGCCCGATGTGAGCCCGATCCGGTTCCAGCGCTTGCTGGCATCGAGCAAATGCACGGCTCCAGCCGAGCGCTCGCCCACGATCTCGAGCCGGGCGATCTGATTGCGCAGCTCCAGCGGCAGATCGAAGGTCGCGGCAGCCGAGCCCGATCCGAACGAGAGCTGGAATGGCGCTTCCCCCAGCGGTTGGCCCCGACCCGACAGGGCGACGACGACACCCGCGAGCGGATCGCCGCCGATGACGACGACCTCGGCTTCCAGCGTGCTGCCATTGACGGATTTCATCCTGAGGCCGAGCACACGCGCGCTCTTGCCCGGCTCGACCAGAACGAGTTGACCCGAGCCCGCGAGTTGGGCGAGCTGCTCTGCGACCGCGCCCGTATCGCCGTGGCCGAGACCGTCCGAGAGCCAGAGGACGCTCGCGCTACTCGTGCCCGCGAGCGCCGTGCGCGCAGCTCCGATCGCAGCCAGCCGATTGGGCGCAAAGGGCTTTGGCTCGAGCGCTTCGGCCCGGTCGCGCGCCGCTTTGGCGCTTTCCAGCACCGGCCGCTCGTTGGCGCCGAGCCCCGCGGAGGGAACCAGCATCACCGGCCGGCGCTGCCGCTCGGCCTGATCGAGAATGAGCGCGAGCATGGCCTTGCGCTCCGGCCAGTGGCTGGCGGACGCCCAGCCGTCGTCGACGAGCGCAACGACCGGTCCCTCCCCGCCGATGGCCGCGTCATCGGGATTGAGCACGGGCTCGGCAAGGGCCGCGATGATGCAAGCGGCCGCCAGCATCCGCAGCGCCGTCAACCACCACGGGCTGCGCGCTGGCGTCTGCTCGCGCGAGATCAGTCCCTTCAGGATGCGCACAGCCGGGAATTGCACGCGCCTGGGCTCGGGTGGGGTTGCCCGCAGCAGCCACCAGATCAGCGGCAGCGCCAGCAGCGCCAGCAGCAGCATCGGATTGAGGAAACCGAGCGGGCCCAGCGTCATGGCAGCTCCTCGGGGCCGATCGGCGCCAATGCTGGACCCTTCATCGCGGCGGCGGAGCGATTGCCATGCCGATAGTGCGTGGCGGATCGCCCGACCTGGGTGTGGAGCGCGAGCAACGCCTGCACCGCCGGCCGGTCGGTGCGATGGGTGAGGTGGGACCAGCCATGGCGCCCCGCGATCAGCGACGTTTCCGCCCGGTGGGCGGCAAGCCGCTGCTGATAGGCATGGCGCAAGCCTTCGACCCGGCTCGCCAGCATCCCCTCCTCGGCTTCCATGCCCTCGAACAATACGCGCCCTTCATAGGGCAGCGTTTCCTCGGCCGGGTCGCTCACCTCGAGCAGATGGCCGCGGATGCCGCCCTGCGACAGACCCCCGACCGCTGCGCGCAGGCGCTCGGCCGGCTCCAGGAAGTCGCTGAACAGGATCACCTCCGAGAACCGCGGCAACCGGCGGCCCTGCGGCAGGCTCGGCTGGGCCTTGCTCGTCTCGAGGCTGGCGAGCCGCTCGGCGATCGCCCGTGCTATGCCGCGACGCGACGAGGGCGGCATCAGATCGATCACGGCGACCCGCTCGCCACCTTCGCACAGCAGCTCCGCCGCGGCGAGCATCAGCACCACCGCCCGATCCCGCTTCATCGCCACCCGCGGCGAGCTCGCGAACAGCATCGATGGCGAAAGATCGGCCCATAGCCACACCGTATGGGCTGCCTCCCATTCCTTCTCCCGGATATAGAGCCGGTCGGAGGCTGCCGAGCGGCGCCAGTCGATCTGCTGGCGCGCATCGCCTGGCTGCATCTGCCGGAATTGCCAGAAGGTTTCGCCCGGACCGACACGCCGGCGGCCATGCACGCCATAAGCGACGGTCGAGGCCACATGACGCGCCTCCACCATCAACTCGGGTAGCCGGCTGACGAGGCTCATCGCCTCGCTCTGCAGATGGCGAACAGAGCCGGGCGCGTCGGCCTTGGCCTTGCCGGTGGTCAAGCGCGGTCTACTCCAGCCGGCGTTTCAGGTCGGCGATCACACGGCGTGCGTCGATGCCTTGCTGGACGGCATCGTAGGTGACGGCCATGCGATGCTTCAGAGCCGGCTCGGCGAGTGCCAGCACGTCGTCGATCGAGGGGGCGAGCCGCCCGTCGAGCAGCGCCTTCGCCCTCACCGCCAGCATCAGGGCCTGGCTCGCACGCGGCCCCGGACCCCAGGCGATCAGCTTGTCGGCGTCGCCCCCGGCTCCAGTTCCCGGCCGGGCTGCCCGGACGATGCCGAGGATCGCATCGACGATTTTTTCACCGACCGGAATCTGGCGCACCAGACGCTGGATCTGCATCAGCTCGCCGGCCGAGAGCACCGTGCGAGGCTTCTTCTCCTCGGTGCCGGTCGTCGCGTAGAGCATCCGCCGCTCGGCGACCTCGTCGGGATAGCCGACATCGACCTCGAGCAGGAAACGGTCGAGCTGGGCTTCGGGGAGCGGATAGGTGCCTTCCTGCTCGATCGGGTTCTGGGTCGCCAGCACATGGAACGGTGCTGGCAGGTCGTGGCGGATGCCCGCGACCGTCACATGGTGCTCCTGCATCGCCTGCAGCAGCGCCGACTGGGTCTTGGGGCTCGCCCGGTTGATCTCGTCGGCCATCAGCAACTGGGTGAAGACGGGACCCTTGATGAAGCGGAAGCTGCGTCCGCTGGGGCCCTCCTCCAGCACCTCGGCGCCGACGATGTCGGAGGGCATCAGGTCGGGCGTGAACTGGATGCGCTTGGCATCGATGCCGAGCACAATCCCGAGTGTCTCCACGAGGCGCGTCTTGCCGAGCCCAGGCACGCCGACGAGGAGCGCGTGACCGCCGGCGAGCAACGTCACCAGCGTCTGCTCGATCACCGGGCCCTGGCCGAAGATGATGGTCTCCGCTGCCTCGCGAACGAGGCGCATGCGATCGCCGGCCGCTTCGATGCGCTCGACGATATCGGAATCCGTAGGGGCGAGATTTGTCATGGGCACGAGTATAGTGTCCTTCAGCCGGCCAACAAGCACCTCTCGCGGAGAATTGGGTCACAAACGTGTTTGGGCTATAGGGTCGGTGCCCGCAAGACGATCATGGGCAAGGCAAGTGACGGACAGGCTCGGTATGCCGGCGGAGAATCAGGAAACACCTCAGGCTGTTGCAGGCGCGGGCACGGCATTGTTGGGGCTCGCCGCCGCGCTGGGCACGCTGCCGGCACGCGGGCATCCTCCTGTGGAAAGCTGGAGCCCGCCCTATTGCGGCGATATCGGCATGCGGATTGCCGCTGATGGCCGCTGGTACCACCAGGGTGGCCCCATCAACCGGCCGGCACTCGTCAAGCTGTTTGCCTCCGTGCTGCGGAAAGACGCGGACGGCCGCAGCTATCTGGTGACGCCGGTCGAGAAGTACGACGTCGCGGTCGACGACGCCCACTTCCTGGCGGTGGAATTGGCCGCCGAAGGCTCCGGGTCTGGGCAAGTCCTGCATTTCCGCACCAACGTCGACGACCTCGTCTGTTGCGGCAAAGGCCATCCGCTCCGGTTTGGA
>JANNSW010000690.1:0-1611 GCA_031403055.1 Hyphomicrobiaceae bacterium
AGATCCTCGGGCTTGGACGGGAGGTAGGGCGGGATAGGCCGCAGGCCGTACCCCGCCGGTTCGAGGACAGAGGCTCCACAATGGCGGATTACGCTCCGCCGCGAAGGGCGGCGCAGCTAATCCGCCCTACGCGCTGGGTCAGGAGCGGTCAAAGATCAACGCGCCCGTCCCGATGGACAATGAAGCTCGATGTGATTGGGCAGCAAGCCCATTCAGAGCTGCCATCATCCACGCAGATCAACACGTGAATATATCCAGGTGTATTTTCGACAAGCATCACTTCAAATTGATGCCAAAGATCCTCGTCCCCACGATCATATCCTTGAACATTCGACAATTCTGCAACGATCCGATCAAGCGGCTTCTTTGCCCATGCTTGAATCTCTGCCGCCAGCAATTCCCTCATTCGTTGTTCGGTCAATTTTCGCCTCTCGAGTCGAAGCTACTCATCTCAAGCTTTGATGATGCAGGTAACGTGAATACTTGGCCAGGCCAAAATGGAATGTCTCAATTGGGTCACCCTCGTCCGTCCCGGCCTCCGCTCGACTGTCAGCTATCCCACCGATCAGCTGTCGAAGTCCAAGCTTCGGCTCGCTTGATTGCGGATCGACGCCCCTGCCCCATCACGTCTCCGCCCCGGCCTTGCGCTCGTCTGATCCCCTGCCACGGCTATTCCCCCTTCCGCAACAGCTTGATCACACCTGAGAAATCCATGCCGCCCAGTCCGGCATTCTCCATCAGCTGATAGACCTGGGCGGCCTGGGCACCGAGTGGCGAGGAGGCTCGGACCTGGGCAGCCGCTTCCCCGGCGAGGCGCAGATCCTTCAGCATCATCGCGGCCGTGAAGCCGGGCTTGTAGTCACGATTGGCGGGCGAGGCCGGCACCGGACCCGGCACCGGACAATAGGAGGTGAGCGCCCAGCATTGGCCGGACGATTTCGACGAGATCTCGAACAGCTTCTCGGCCTCGAGCCCCAGCTGCTCGGCCAGCACGAACGCCTCGCACACGCCGATCATGGAGATGCCGAGCACCAGGTTGTTGCAGATCTTGGCGGCCTGGCCATTGCCGGATCCGCCCGCGTGCACGACTGCCTTGCCCATGGCCGCGAGGATCGGCTTGCCTCGCTCGAAGGCGTCCGCCTCGCCGCCGACCATGAAGGTGAGCGTTGCCGCTTCGGCGCCGGCGACGCCGCCCGAGACCGGCGCATCGAGCATGGCGAGGCCTCGCGCCGTGGCCACTCCGGCGACCCGTCGCGCCGTCGCCACGTCGATGGTCGAGCAATCGACCAGTAGCGTGCCGGCGGCGGCAGCTTCGATCACCCCGCCACCGCCGAGATAGGCGTCCTCCACCTGTGCCCCGGCCGGCAGCATGGTGATGACCGCTGCTGCGCCTGCGACCGCGCCGGCGATCCCCTCGGCCACACGCACATTCACGCCGGCGAGCCGCGCCGCCGCTGCCACGTCGCGATCATGGATCGCGAGCGTATGGCCCGCCTTCAGCAGGTTGCGGGCCATCGGCGCGCCCATGTTGCCGACCCCGACGAATGCGATGTGGCTCATGCGCTCGACCCCGTTGCTTGATGCACGATCCGCCCGACGTCGGCGTCGCTG
>JANNSW010000691.1:0-3133 GCA_031403055.1 Hyphomicrobiaceae bacterium
GCCAGCCAGTCGCTGGTCGCCTCGAAGCCAAGCAGATCGCGAGCCCGCCGCGGGTCGAACACGGCGGCGCGCGGCATGTCGCGATAAAGCTCCGGCCGGCGGATCTCTGGCAAGTGCCCCCATGCCCGCTCCAGCCATTGGAGGGTCGGCTCCTCGCGGCAGGTGTCGGTCGCCGTCACGAAGAACGTGCCGGAGCGGACATGGCGCGCTTCGAGTGCCAATCGGAAAGCCCTCGCCGTATCCTCGGGTGTCACGTAGTAGGAGAGCCAGCGCGAATTGGGCGCCGCGAGCCGCTCCTCGACCAGCGCGAAGAACAGCGGGAACATGACGAGCATCGGCCTGAGCACGATCACCTCGAGACCCGCGCGCACGAAACGGGCCGCGATCCGCTCGACCAGCTCCTTGCTGAGGCCATAGGCGCCGAGCGGAGCACCAGGATGGTCCTCGTCGACCGGCAGATAGCGGGACGGGTGATCGATCCGGCCCTCGTTCAATCCGGTTGCGGTGATGCTCGAGCAGACGATGACGCGCCGCACCCCGGCCGCCTCCGCCGCCGTCAGCACGTTGAACGTGCCGAGCGCATTCACGCGGATGAAATCGGCATCGGCGACCGGAGCATCCATGTCGTGGCCCGCCAGATGGATGACGGCCTCGATCCCGGCGAATGCGCCGACGAGCGCGGGCAGGTCCATGATGTCGACCGTCTGGTGATCGACGGCGCCCGGCGGTGCCACGCGGTCGATGCGGCGGACCGCGCAGCGACCAGCGAGCTCGGCGAGGAGCTTGCCGCCGATGCGGCCGGAAGCGCCGGTGACGGCAACACGCTGATCGCTCATCGCTCGAAGTACCCCGCCCTGACCGCCTTGCCGATCAGGTTGCAGATGATGCGGCCGGCCGTGATCGCCGTAATGCCGTTGATGTCGCGCTTCGGCGTGATCTCGACGATATCCATGCCGACGACGCGGCCCTTGGCGACCAAGCCGTGGATCAGCGTGCGGATCTGCGGGTAAGTAACGCCGCCCGGCGCCGGTCCGGCGACCGCGGGCGCGATGGTCGGATCGAGCCCGTCGGCATCGATCGTCAGGTAGTACTTGCCGCCGTCGGGTATGCGGTCGAGCACGGCCTTCATGCCCACCTCCTGCAACTCGATGTCGGGAATGAGCACGGCGCCCCAGGCCTTCGCCGCCTCGTACTCCTCCCGCCGCGCGCTGCCGGCGGCACGCAATCCGATCTGGAAGATCCGGTCGAAATGGGGCATCTCGGACGCGCGCCGGATGACGCTCGACAGACCTTCGCCGACGCCGTGCATGGTGTCGCGCCAGTCGATATGGGCGTCGACCTGGACCAGCGTGATCGGCCCGCGCCCTTCGAACGCGCGGAACACGGGGATCGGGATGCCGTGGTCGCCGCCCAGCACGATCGGCAGCGCACCGGCTTCGAGGATCTTGCGGATCGCCTGCTCGGCGCGTGCGCGATTGGAGGCGAGGTCGTTGGCATCGCCCCGCACATCGCCGCAATCGACGACCTTGATCGGCTTGCCGTCGAGCAGCGTGCCGCCGAGGTCGAAATCCCAGCGGTCGAGCCCGCGCAGTGCGCGCTCGCAATGGCGCCGGATCGCCGTCGGCGCGTTGACCTGATCGTTGGAAACCTCGTCCATCGAATAGGGCGCACCATAGGGGATGCCGATGATCGCAATATCGGCGTCGAGCCGGTCGAGATCGGGCGCATAGGGGAAATCGTGGAAGGTCTGGAACTCGCGGCGCGGTGCGGTCGTGAGGCTCTGGGACATGGCGCTCGACTTCGGCTGGGTTGCGACGGTGCATGCGGAACTAAGCATGCCGGGCAGAGCCCGCCAACGGCTGCGGCATCCGGGCACCCATGCCGTGGAAGCGCTCCGGCAGCTACCCAGGTTCGCAAACCCATTGATCGGCGATAGCATTGCCGCAAGCTCACAACTGCGGACCGAAGCCATGCCCGACGGGAGCACGACGCATGATCCGAACCGGCGGACGTCCTCGCCGCGCGAGGCAGGCTGGATCTCGAGGACCGTGGCGGCCGGCAGCCGGATGCTCGCCGACCTGCTGGTGCCGCCGGTGTGCGTGGCGTGCCGCGAACCGATCGCAGGCCACGACACCGTGTGCGCTGCCTGCTGGAGCCGCATCGATTTCATCCGGTCGCCGCTCTGCGATCGCCTCGGCATTCCGCTTCCCTACGACACGGGCGAGCCGCGCACGGTTTCGGCTGCTGCCCTCGCCGATCCGCCTCGCTACGATCGAGCCCGCGCCGTCGCCCGCTATGCCGGCACCATGCGCGAGCTGATCCATGCCCTCAAATACGGCGACCAGCACCACATGGTGCGCCTGTTCGGCCGCTGGCTGGCGGTGGCCGCTGCCGAGCTGGCGGCGGACGCGCATCTGATCGTGCCGGTGCCGCTTGCCCGCTCCCGGTTGTGGTCGCGCCGCTTCAACCAGTCGGCGCTGGTTGCGGCGGCGCTCGGTCGCGAGACCGGAATCGTCCATGATCCGCTGGCGCTGTTCAAGAAGCGCGCGACGCCGAGCCAGGTCGGTCTGACGCTGGAAGCCCGGCGGCGCAACGTCGAAGGCGCGTTCGCCGTTGATCCGGCCCGGCGCGGCTCGATCAAAGGGCGCAACATCATCCTGGTCGACGACGTGGTGACGACCGGCGCGACGGTCGAAGCCTGCGCGATCGCGCTCCGCCGCGCGGGTGCCGCCCGCGTCGACGTCGCCGCGCTCGCCCGCGTCACGGGAGACATTCCGACGGATGCGTGAGGGGGCCGGTCTCTTGCTCCCGCGGCCCCGTGATCTCCGCCACGATCGCTGCCTGGCCGGAGCAGGTCCCGGATCGGCCGATCGGCCGTCCGGGATGCCGGGTAGTTGGGGGGGCGTGCGATCAGGCCTCACACGCCCGCTGGCCAGCGGCGGCGCCAGGCTTCCAGCATCAGCACGTTCCAGAGCGAATGCTGCCAGTTGCGACGGCCCGAGAGGTGCTCCTGCCAGCGTTCGCGCACCGGAGCGGGCTCGAACACGCCGCTCGCGGCCAGATTGCGCTCGGCGAGGAGATCCTCCGCCCAGTCGCGGATCGGTCCGCGCAGCCAGGCATCGATCGGCACGCC
>JANNSW010000692.1:0-4453 GCA_031403055.1 Hyphomicrobiaceae bacterium
CCCACCACGATGACCGCCCCGCGAACCCTGCTCGCTTTGTTCGCTGCCCTCGCCCTGCTGCAGGCTGTCATGTCGGCGACCGCGCCGGTGATGGCCGCGCCCGCGGCGCCGGAGCCCGTCAAGTTCGCCTACCCCTACGAAGCTGGCGCGATCGTCATCATCAACTCCGAGCGGCGGCTCTACTATGTGATCGGCGGGGGCATGGCGCTGCGCTATCCCGTTGCCGTCGGCAATTCGACCGAGCTCTGGCGCGGCAAGACCTTCGTGCAGGCGAAGGCGGAGAACCCGAGCTGGCGCCATCCCGATGGCGGCCCAACCGTCGAAGGCGGTCCGAACAACCCGCTCGGTGTCCGGGCGATGTATCTGGGCTGGTCGCTCTGGCGCATCCACGGCTCGCCGCACCGCGACTCGATCGGCTATGCGGTCTCCAATGGCTGCATCCGGATGCTGAACGAGCACGTGCTCGACCTCTACGACCGCGTCCATATCGGTGCGCCGGTCTATGTGCTGAGCTCGCCCGAGGAGGCCGGCCAAAGCCTCGATTGGGGCAAGAAGCTCGTTTCGAGCAATTGAGGCAGAATGCCTGCGACTACCTCGGTGATCGTTTCGGACGCATAGTCGGCGTCAGCAACTGGATCGGTCGAGGAGGCGGGCAATGGATCTACAGCTTCAGGGACGGCGTGTGCTCGTGACCGGCGGCACCCGCGGCATCGGTCGGGCGATTGCCGAGCGGTTCGTAGCCGAGGGTGCGCGGGTCGCCATCTGCGCTCGACGGTCCGCCGAGGTCGCCACCGCAGTCAAGGAATTGTCGCGCACCGGCGCACCGGCGCTCGGCAGCGCGCTCGACGTCGGCGACAAGGCAGCCCTCGACGCCTGGGTCACCGACTGCGCCAAGTCCTTGGGCGGCATCGACGTGATCGTGGCCAATGCCAGTGGGCTCGCGTCGAAACCGACGCCGGATGAATTCCGCAAGGGCTTCGATGTCGACCTGATGCATACCGTCAACATGGCCCACGCCGCGATGCCCCATCTGGAGAAGTCGGGGCAGGGCGCGATCATCGCCATCGCCTCGATCTCGGGGATCGAGGATTATGGCTACAGCGAATCCGCCTACGGGGCGCTCAAGGCCGCGCTCAACTTCTATGTGAAGTCGCTGTCGGGCAGGGTGGCGGCAAAGGGCATCCGCGCCAATGTGGTGAGCCCGGGCCCGATCATCTTCCCCGGCGGCTTCTGGGACGAGTTCGAGCAGAAGAACCCGACCGAGTTCGGCGACGTCATCGCCAAGAACGCCATGGGCCGCATGGGCAAGCCCGAGGAGATCGCCAACGTCGTCGCATTTCTTGCCAGCCCGATGGCCTCCTATGTGACGGGCACCAATGTGGTGGTCGATGGCGGGCATACCAAGCGGGTTCAGAACTGAGGGGAGCAATCGAGGCAAGCCATGGCCAAGCCGAGCAAGTCGAAGCCAGCCCCCGCCGCCGCAACCCTGATCGCGGGTGGGATCGTCGTCGCCTTCGACGGCACGCAGCACCGGATCCTGAAGGACGGCGTCGTCGCCATCTCCGGCGACCGAATCCTGCATGTCGGCAAGAGCTATGACGGCCCGGTCGCCAGCACCATCGACGCTCGCGGCGACCTCGTCATCCCGGGCCTCATCAACACCCACGTCCACATCGGCTCGCAGGCCGGCGACCGGATGGTGCTCGACGCCGGCCGCCGCGATCTGTTCCGCTCGGGCTTCTTGAACCACTGGCCGAGCAAGGGGGTTGGCGGGCCGAACCTCTTCACCTACGAGGACCACGAGGCCGCAATCCGCTACTCGATCGGCTCGCTGCTCCGCTTCGGCTCGACGACCGTCGTCGAGATGGGAGGCGAGTGCGGCGGCGGACCGATGGCGCTCGCCGACATCGCGGCGGAGGCGGGGCTGCGCCTCTATGTGGCACCGGGCTTTTCCTCGGCGAACCACTACTATGACCAGGCTGGGCGGCTCAATCGCACCTGGGACGAGAAGGCGGGCCTGCAGGGCCTGGAGAAGGCCGTCAGGTTCTCGCTCGACCTGGATGGCCGATACGACGGCCTGATCCGGCCGATCCTCGTGCCTTACGAGTTCTACCTCTCGTCGCCGGACCTGCTGCGCCGCACGAAGGCCGCAGCCCAGACGCACGACCTGCCGATCACGATCCACACGGCGGAAGCTGTCATCGAGTTCCACGACACCCTGCGCGAGACCGGCCGGACCGTCATCCAGAACATGGCCGATCTGGGCTTTCTCGGGCCCGAGTTGATCCTCGGCCATTGCCTCTATACGGGCGGCCACAGCCAGATCGCCTACCCCTTCGACACCGACCTGGCGCTGATCGCTCAGAGCGGCGCCAGCATCGCCCATTGCCCGGCGGTCTTCGCGCGCCGCGGTGTCACGCTCGAATCCTTCGACCGCTACCGCAAGGCCGGCATCAACATCTCGATCGGCACGGATTCCTATCCCCAGGACATCATCGAGGAGGTGAAGCTCGCCGCGATCGCAGCGAAGCTGACGGACCGGAGCCCCGAAGCCGGCAACGCGCGCGACGTCTTCAATGCGGCGACGCTCGGCGGCGCCAAGGCCCTGCGCCGTCCCGATCTGGGGCGCCTTGCGCCGGGCGCCAAGGCCGACATCGTCATCGTCGACCTCGATCGCCTGCGCGTCGGCCCCTTCCTCGATCCGATCAAGGCGTTCATCCATTGCGGCTCGGGCGAGATGGTGAAGCACGTGCTGGTCGATGGCCGGCAGGTGGTCGAGGACGGCCGGCTCACCGCCTGGGACGAGCGCGAGCTCCTGGCTGGTGTGCGGACCTCGACGGATCGCGCCTGGGGGCAGTTCGAGAAGTTCCACAACGGCCCGGAGCCGATCGAAACGGCCTACCCATCCGCCTTCGAGCCTTGGACGTGAACTGAGCCTCGCTTTCTTGTATGAGAGCGATCATGTAGTCCGGCGCGTTGCCGGCCGAGGATCGCCCATGCCGACACTCATCCATTTCCGCCTGTGCGCCTTCAGCCGCTCGATCCGGCTGCTGCTGGCCGAGCAGCGGATCGAGGTGGAGGCGCGCGAGGAGCGGCCGTGGGAGTGGCGGCGCGAGCTGCTCGACATCAATCCGTCCGGTGCGCTGCCGGTGCTGCTGCTGGTGGGCGAGCCCGCGCTGTGCGGATCCTATGTCATTTCCGAGTACCTGAGCGAGACCATGGCTGCGGATGATCTGGGTCTGGTGGTCTGCCGTCCGTTTCCCGGCACGGCCACGGAACGTGCCGAGGTGCGCCGCCTGGTCGACTGGTTCCACCTGAGGATGCAGGGCGACGTCACCCGCCACCTGCTGGAGGAGAAGGTCTATGCCCGCTTCCATCAGGGCGGCGGCAAAGTTCCCGATGTGGAGGTGCTGCGAGCGGTGCGCGACAATCTCAAATACCACCTGTCCTATCTGGAGCACCTCGCCGGGCAGCGGCGCTGGCTCGCGGGCGAGGAGCTGTCCTTCGCGGATCTCGCAGCGGCGGGGCATCTGTCGGTCGCGGACTATCTGGGCGAGATCGAGTGGGAGGGCTTCGAGGCTGCACGCAGCTGGTATGCCCGCATGAAGTCGCGGCCCTCGCTTCGGGCGATCCTGGCCGAGCGCCTGCCCGGCGCTCCAACCCCGCCGCCGCACTATGCCGATCCCGATTTCTGAAGCGGATCGCGGCCTGAGGGCGCGGATCGAGGAAGAAGCGCGCGCGGCCGGGTTCCAAGCCCTCGCCGTCACCCGGCCGGATGCGATCCCGCTCGCCGCCGCCCGGCTCGAACGGTTCATCGCCCTCGGCCACCATGGCGGGATGGATTGGCTCGCCCGCAATGCCGAACGGCGCGGCAACCCGCTGGCGCTTTGGCCGGAAGCGCGCAGCGTCGTGATGCTGGCCCTCAGCTACGCGCCAGAGGCGGACCCACTCGACGCGCTCGCCGTGAAGGATCGGGCCGCGATCTCCTGCTACGCCAAGGGGCGCGACTACCACGATATCGTCAAGCCCGGCCTGAAGCGCGTTGCCCGCCTGATCGCGGCTGAGACGGGTGCCGGCGTCAAGGTGTTCGTCGATACCGCCCCGTTGATGGAGAAGCCGCTCGCCGCGGCAGCAGGCCTCGGCTGGCAGGGCAAGCACACCAATCTCGTCTCGCGCAGGCTCGGCAGCTGGTTCTTCCTGGGCGCGATCCTGACCACGGCCGAGCTGACCCCGGACGCGGGCGAGACCGACCATTGCGGCAGCTGCCGGCGCTGCCTCGACATCTGCCCGACCGACGCTTTTCCCGCGCCCTATCAGCTCGATGCCAGGCGCTGCATCGCCTACCTGACGATCGAGCACGCCGGCCATATCGATCGCACCTTCAGGGAGGCGATCGGCAATCGCGTGTTCGGTTGCGACGATTGTCTCGCGGTCTGCCCATGGAACAAGTTCG
>JANNSW010000693.1:0-18051 GCA_031403055.1 Hyphomicrobiaceae bacterium
TCCACCACGCTCACTTCGGGCACCAGCGCCGGTGCTGGCACATCCGGAGCATGCGGCTCGATGTAGGCCGCGTGCGTCACCGGCGGTCGATCGCTGGTGCCGCCGCTGTCCTCGCCCCTGTGATCCCGCTTCGCCGGCCGCTCTTCGACGACGAACGCCGTGATCGGGATCTCGCTGTCAGGCGTCGTCATGTGCCCCTCGAATGAACGAGATGATGCGCTTGACCCAGGACCGGGCCGGTCGAACTCCTGGCCCGGCCACGAAGGGCGCGGTTGGCCTTCGCCTTGGCGCGCCTCCTCTGCCGCGGGGCTGGCGAGGGCTGTCGCATCGGCTCGGCTGACTGGCTCGCCCGGCTCATAGGCGACCGCCACCAGATCGCTGCCACCCGGCTCGAGCCGTGAGGCCAGAGGCTCGGCCTCACCACGCTCGCCACGACGATTGCGCCGCCCGCCACGCCGACCGCGCCGGCGCGACCGCCTCGGCTCGCCGTCTCCGCGCTCGCCATCGGCTGCAACCGGCTCGCCGGCATCATCGCCATCCGCGCCCTCGCCACCGATCGATTCGACCCTGTCAGCGGGACCATCGGGCTGCTCGCCCAGGCCGATATCCTGATGATGATGCCGGCCGTTCAGCCGCGCCTCGGGTTGCCCTTCTGCGCGCTCCCCGCCACGGCCGCGGCGACGGCGTTTGCGCTTGGAGCGCTGACCGTCGCTCTCGGGTGCGGGCGCGGCGTCCTCCTCCTCCTCGACCATCTCGATCTCGGCATGCTGGATCGGCTCGCCGGCGGGCTCGTGGGGTGCGTCGTCCGCAACAGCTTCATCCTCGGCGCCGGCAAACGTCCAATCCATCTGGACGGCGGACCGCTGCTTGCGATCGACCGGCTTGGTCGAGATCGCCCCGCGCTCGATCGTGAAATTGGCGCCGTGCAGCTTGTCGCTGGCAGCGACCGTGATCGTGATGCCGTGGCGTGCTTCCATCTCCTGGAGATAATCGCGCTTCTCGTTCAAGATGTAGAGCGCGGCCTCGATCGAGGTGGTCACCATCAGATTGTGGCGTCCGCCGCCGACGAGCTTCTCCTCGATGCCACGAATGACCGTCAGGGCGACCGATTCCGTCGAGCGGATGATGCCGGTTCCCAGGCAATGCGGGCACTGCGAGGTCGAGCCCTCGACGACGCCCGTCCGCAGCCGCTGGCGCGACATCTCCAACAGGCCGAAGTGCGAAATGCGTCCGAGCTGGATGCGGGCCCGGTCGTGGCGCAACGAATCCTTCAGCCGCCGCTCGACCGAGCGGTTGTTGCGCCGCTCCTCCATGTCGATGAAGTCGATCACCACGAGGCCGGCCAGGTCGCGCAGCTTCAACTGGCGCGCGATCTCGCTGGAGGCTTCCATGTTGGTCGCGAGCGCCGTCTCCTCGATCGAATGCTCGCGGGTCGATTTGCCCGAGTTGACGTCGATCGAGACCAGCGCGTCCGTCTGGTTGATGACGATGTAGCCGCCCGATTTGAGCGTCACATAGGGGCTGTACATCGCGCTCAACTGGCGCTCGATCTGATAGCGCGTGAAGAGCGGCTCGGTCTCCTGGAAGTGCTTCACGTTCTTGGCGTGGCTCGGCATCAGCATGCGCATGAAGTCGCGCGCTTCCGCGTATGCCGCATCGCCTGCGACCACCACCTCGTCGATGTCGGCCGAGTAGAGATCGCGCAGCGAGCGCCGGATCAGATCGCCCTCCTCGTAGACGAGGGCGGGTGCGGTGGAGCGCAGCGTCAGGTCGCGCACGCTCTCCCACAGCCGCAACAGATACTCGAAGTCGCGCTTGATCTCCTGCTGGGTGCGGGCCGCGCCAGCCGTACGCACGATCAGGCCCATGCCCTCCGGCACCTCCAGATCGGTCGCGATCTCCTTCAGGCGCTTGCGATCGACGGCATTGGTGATCTTGCGGCTGATGCCGCCACCACGGCCGGTGTTGGGCATCAGCACGGTGTAGCGGCCGGCAAGCGACAGATAGGTCGTGAGAGCGGCTCCCTTGTTGCCGCGCTCCTCCTTCACGACCTGGACCAGCATGATCTGGCGGCGGCGCACCACTTCCTGGATCTTGTAGGAGCGCAGCGGCCGGCGACGGCGCTCCGGCACCTCCTCCAGCGCGTCCTCGGAGCCGACCTGCTCGTAGCTGTCGGCTTCGTCGTCCTCGGCGATCTCCTCGACACCCTCGTCCTCGACCAGCCCGACCTGGTGGCCAGTGCTCCGAGGAGCGTCGGACCGGTCGTCATAGTTGTCATCGGAGCGATCATCGGCGGAGCGATCATCGGCCAAATCGTCGGGACCGGCCCCAACGTCATCGGCCCCAACGTCATCGGCCCCGGCGCGGCTCGGGGCGCGATCCTCGCGGATCACGTCGCGATCGGTGTCCGCGGCCATGGCCGCGCCCTCGGCGGGTTGATCCGACCAGCCGCCGGCGTCCTCGCCCGAGCCCAGCGGGGCGTCATCGCCGGGGCCCACCTGCTCGTCGTTGCCGTTGGGATCGAGGGCTTCCGAGCGCCTGCCGTTGCGGGTGTTGCCGCGCGCGCCGTCACGAGTGCGTCCGCGCCGGCGCCGGCCACCATCCTGCCGGGGCTGCTCCTCCTCCTCGGCAGCTTCGGCTTCGGCAGCCAGTAGCGCCTGACGATCGGCAATCGGGATCTGATAGTAGTCGGGATGGATGTCGCTGAAAGCGAGAAAGCCGTGACGGTTGCCGCCGTACTCGACGAAAGCGGCCTGCAGCGACGGCTCGACCCGGGTCACCTTGGCGAGGTAGATGTTGCCTCTGAGCAGCTTGCGGGCTGCCGATTCGAAGTCGAACTCCTCAACGCGGTCGCCACGCAGCACAACCAACCGGGTCTCTTCCGGGTGGCTGGCATCGATAAGCATTTTGCTGGTCATTGAATAGAATCCTCGACGCGACTCCATGCGCGGCGGGCACGCCGACCGGAAACCGGACGGCGGCCGCGACGGCGGCACGGGTGCGTTCTTGTGTGGGGAGGCCTGCGGGCGAGCGCATGCACGAGACCCCGGCTGGAGCCGGCCTCTCGTTGCGGCAATCTTGCAGACCTGTTCTTGTCATGTTCTGTCTCGGGGCCCGTCCATCGGGGCGAACCCTGTCATGCTGAGCTGCGCGTCGACCGTCGCTCGCGTCTGCACGGTCTCCACGCCGTCCCCGAAGGGACATCAAAGTTCCGACTGCCGCTCGAAGGCATCAGTCGATCGCAAAACCGCATCTGGCCCGGCACGCGATCGGCCGTTCGCCGCCGCCTCTCGGGCCCAATGGGAAACCCTCTTTGCACTCTTGCTGGAACGCTCTCCGCCAGGGCCTGCAAAGCTCCAGCGTAAGCGCCAGCGGCGGGTGAGCCGGATTGCCGCACCCTCCAGGATCCCGTCTATCGCTTCTGCCGTCCGATCGCCACTCCTTGTGGGAGATTTCTCGAGGGGAGACAGATACCGTCCACACCAGGAAGCAGATCGGAATAGCCCGATCCAGTCCCCGCGCCGTTGCACATCGAGAAACGTGCAATTCCGGCCATGCTGCGTGCGACGAGGCCGTGACTTACCTATAGCGGCGAAGCGCGTGCGCTGGCAAGCGATTCGCTGCATGCACCCACGCAAGCGTGATGGCCGGGGCGTGGATGCCCCTGCCTCAACCAAAGCTGCCGCAGCTGTCATGTTTGCGGACGCGGGCTAATACGGTGTTAACGCGGGGCTGCCACGAATCCGTTGCGGTTGGTATGTAGTCGATTGACCGTCCGATTTTCCCGAGCCGAATTGTTGCAATCGAGGCCTGCAGGAATGAACAAGCGACGCCAGCCGAGTTTTCTGCTTAGCGCTGCGAGCCTCCAGGCCGCGCTCGGATTTGCCATGTGCGTGCTGCTGACAGCCTTGCCCGTGCCCGCACATGCCGGCAAGGCGACTGGAGTGACTGCGGCCCATCTCCAGAGCGAAGGCACGCGTACGCGCATCGAGCTCGAGCTGACCAAGCCCGCAAACTATGCCGTATTCGGCCTCGGCTCGCCCTATCGGCTCATCATCGATCTGCCCAATGTCGAGTTCAAGATGCACGAGGACGGCGGCCCACAGAGCCAGGGGCTCGTGACCGCGTTCCGCTTCGGCTTGGTCGGGCCGGACAAATCGCGTGCAGTCCTGAGCATCTCGGGGCCCTTCGTGATCGAGCGGGCGGAGGTGCGGAAAGCGGCAGGCGGCAAGCCCGCGGCGCTGGTCGTCGTGATCGCGCCGACCGATGCGGCCAACTTCAGCAAAACGGTCGAGCGCAAGGCGCAGACATCGACGAAGGAAGCGGCTGTCACCAGCATCCCCAAGCCTCACCTCGCGGACCCGCGCAAGACCAAGCCAGTCGTCATTGTGGATGCCGGTCATGGCGGCCCCGATTCCGGCGCGATCAGCCCCCAAGGGCTCAAAGAGAAGCACGTCGTTCTCGCCATGGCCAAGGCCGTGCGCGACAAGCTGGTGGCGTCCGGCCGCTACAAAGTGCTGATGACGCGGGATGCCGACTATTTCGTCACATTGAACGGCCGCATCGAGTTCGCCCGCCGCCACGGCGCCAATCTGTTCGTCTCGGTGCATGCTGATTCGGCCGTCGATGGGCGCTATGCCTCGGCGCGAGGCGCCAGCGTCTACTCGCGCGCCGACCGCGCCTCCTCGCGTGAAGCCGAGCTGGTCGCGCTGAAGGAGAACCTGTCGGACGTGGTCGCCGGCGAGGAATTGCCCGATGCGACCGGAGACGTCGTGACCGACATCCTGATGGATCTGGTGCAGCGCGAGACCCGCATCCACTCCCAGAAGCTCGCCGATGACGTCGTCAGCCATCTGAAGGGCTCGACCAGCATGACGCCGGAGCCCAACCGCCATGCAGCATTCTACGTATTGAAGTCGCCCGACTTTCCCTCGATCCTGATCGAGCTCGCCTTCGTCAGCAATCGCGAGGACGAGAAGCTGCTCGGATCGCAGGAGTGGCGGGACAAAGTCTCGACCTCGATTGTCGAGGGCATCGAGCGTTTCTTCGAGAAGCGGTTGGCGGGAGTGCCGTTCCAGTGAGGCGCGAGGCAAGCAGGCCGCGTTCTGTTGCAGCAGAGTTACAACGGGCACCGATGCTCCACCCGGCGCTGCAGCCGGGCGCCGAATAGCCTTATTCGCTGCTATGACTACGCCAGCCGTGCGACGCCTCCCGGGGAAGCGTGCGGGCCGACCCGAACGAAGGGCCACAGGTCATGACTTACGTGCCACCGCGGCTAATCAGAAAACGCTCGCGCAGCCTTGCATTCCAGTTGCTCGGCTTTGCCTTTGCGGCGGGCGTTTTCCTGTTCGTGGGCGGCGCCGCCTTCTCCGGCGTCATGCTCTGGTATTATGCCAAGGACCTCCCTGAATACGAGCGGCTCGCGTCCTACCAGCCGCCGGTGATGTCGCGCATTCACGCCAATGACGGCAGCCTGCTCGCCGAATATGCGCGAGAGCGGCGCATCTTCGTGCCGATCAACACCATTCCCAAGCTCTTGATCGCGGCCTTCCTGTCGGCCGAGGACAAGAATTTCTATTCCCATGGCGGCATCGATCCGACCGGCATCGCGCGTGCTATCTACATCAGCTCCAAGGGCGGGCGCCTGACCGGCGCCTCCACCATCACCCAGCAGGTCGCCAAGAACTTCCTGTTGACGAATGAGCGCTCCTACGACCGCAAGATCAAGGAGGCGATCCTGGCCGTCCGCATCGAGCGCGCCTTCAGCAAGGACCAGATCCTCGAGCTCTACCTGAACGAGATCTTCCTGGGCGTTTCCTCCTACGGCGTCGCCGCGGCCGCGCTCAACTACTACGGTAAGGAGCTGCACGAGTTGCAGATCCACGAGGTCGCCTATCTGGCGGCGCTGCCCAAGGCACCCAACAACTATCACCCCTTCAAGAACACCAAGGACGCGCTCGACCGGCGCAACTGGGTGATCGGCCAGATGCGGGAGAACGGCTACATCAAGCGTAACGAGGCAGAGGCTGCCATCGAGCTGCCGCTCGGTGTCAGTCTGCGTCCGTTCGGCGCCCGGATCTTCGCGGCCGAGTTCTTCGCCGAGGATGTGCGGCGGATGCTGGTCGAGCAGTTTACCGAGGAAAAGCTCTATACCGGCGGCCTCTCGGTGCGCACCACGCTCGATCCCGCCTATCAGCGCATCGCCAAGAAGGTGCTGGTGGACGGCCTCCAGCGGTTCGACCGCAGCCGGGGTTGGCGTGGACCCGCCGGCCGGATCGACCTCTCGGCGGGCGAGTGGGGCGAGGCGCTGGGCAAGGCCGAGACCTGGAACGACATCGACCCGTGGCGGCTGGCGGTCGTGCTCGAGGTGAACAAAAGCAAAGCGACTGTGGGCCTGCAACCGCGCCGCGACCAGACGGGCGCACTCGAGGCGGCTCGCGAGACGGGGATCCTGCCCCAAGCGGGCGCCTCCTGGGCCGGCGCCAAGAAGAAGGGCCTCGCCGTTCTCCTCAATCCGGGCGACGTGATCTATGTGGCGCCCACCGAGAAGGCTGGCGAGTTCGAGCTGATGCAGGTCCCCGAGATCGAGGGCGGCATCGTGGTGATGGACCCCCATACCGGCCGGGTGCTGGCTCTCGTGGGCGGCTTCTCCTTTGCCGAGAGCCAGTTCGACCGGGTGACGCAGGCCCGCCGCCAACCTGGCTCGGCCTTCAAGCCCTTCGTCTATGCGACAGCCCTCGACAACGGCTACACGCCCTCCTCCGTCATTCTCGATGCCCCGATCGAGATCGATCCGGGTGCAGGCCAGGACCTCTGGAAGCCGGAGAACTACAGCGGCAAATTCTATGGACCATCGACGTTGCGCACGGGCATCGAGTTCTCGCGCAACCTGATGACCGTGCGTCTGGCGCAGGACATCGGCATGCCGCTGGTCAGCGAGTACTCCAGGCGCTTCGGCATCTATGACAATCTGATGCCGGTGCTGTCGATGGCGCTGGGAGCGGGCGAGACCACGTTGCTGAAGCTCGCGACCGCCTATTGCATCCTCGCCAATGGCGGCCGGCAGGTCACCCCGACGCTGATCGACCGGATCCAGGACCGGCGCGGCAAGACCGTGTGGAGCCATGACTCGCGAACCTGCAAGGCCTGCGCGGCCGATGGCTGGCGCAACCAGGAGGAGCCCGAGCTCGACGACAAGCGGCGCCAGATCATCGATCCCCATACCGCCTATCAGATCACCTCGATGATGGAGGGCGTGGTGGAGCGTGGCACCGCAACCGTCGTCAAGGAAGCCGGCATGCCCGTCGCCGGCAAGACCGGCACCACCAACGACGAGAAGGATGCCTGGTTCGTGGGCTTCACGCCCGACCTCGTGGTCGGCGTATTCATGGGCTTCGATACGCCCAAGGCGATGGGCAAGGGCTCGACCGGCGGCCAGCTCGCCGCCCCGGTCGTGCGCGATTTTCTGATCCTCTCCAAAGGCGACCGCGAGGCGGTGCCATTCCGGATTCCGCCCGGCCTGAAGCTCGTCAAGATCAACCGCCGCACCGGCGCCCGCGTGAGCCCGGGCGACCCCGACGCCATCCTGGAGGCGTTCAAGCCCGACACCGATCCACCGGATTCCTATTCGGTGATCGGGACGACCGACAACGGCGAGGGCTGGAGCGCACCAGGGGGCGATGTCTCGAACGGCGGGCTCTATTAGGCCGGGCTCGAGCGTAGCACTTTCCTGATCCGTGGCTGCTGTTGTATGAGGGGATCGATCGATCCCCTCTCCGGACAAAGGCTGCGGCAGACATGGCCAAGCGCACGGCAACGACCACTCCCAAACAAACCGCCCCCGCCAAGGCGCGCACCGGCAAGCCCGCCGGCAAGGCCGCGACCGGGCCCCGTACCCTCTACGACCGGATCTGGGACGACCACCTGGTGCACGAGGCGCCGGACGGCACCTGCCTCCTCTATATCGACCGCCACCTCGTCCACGAGGTGACGAGCCCACAGGCGTTCGAAGGCTTGCGGATGACCAAGCGCAAAGTGCGCGAGCCGGGCAAGACGCTCGCCGTCGTCGACCACAACGTGCCCACGACCGACCGCACCAAGGGCATCGACGATGCCGAGAGTCGCCTCCAGGTCGAGACGCTGGCGAGAAACACCAGGGAATTCGGCATCGACTATTTCCACGAGCGCGACAAGCGCCAGGGCATCGTCCACGTGATCGGCCCCGAGCAGGGTTTCACGCTGCCCGGCACCACCATCGTCTGCGGTGACAGTCACACCTCGACCCATGGCGCGTTCGGTGCGCTGGCGCATGGCATCGGCACCAGCGAGGTTGAGCACGTGCTGGCGACGCAGACGCTGATTCAGACCAAGGCGAGGAACATGCGCATCACCGTCGACGGCAAGACGCCAGTCGGCGTGGGCGCCAAGGACATCATCCTCTCGATCATCGGCGAGATCGGCACCGCCGGCGGCACCGGCTACGTGATGGAGTATGCGGGAGAAGCCATCCGCTCGCTCTCGATGGAAGGCCGGATGACGGTCTGCAACATGTCGATCGAAGGCGGCGCGCGCGCCGGCCTGATCGCGCCCGACGAGAAGACTACCGCCTATCTGAAGGGCCGCCCGCGCAGTCCCAAGGGCGATGCCTGGGAGCAGGCGGTGGCCTATTGGGCGACGCTGCGGTCGGACGACAAGGCGCATTTCGATCACGAGGTCCGGCTCGATGCCGCCAAGTTGCCCCCGATCGTCTCCTGGGGCACCTCGCCGGAGCAGGTCGCATCCGTCGCCGGCCGGGTGCCGGTCCCGGGCGAGATCAAGGACGAGGGCAAGCGCAAGGCCGCCGAGCGCGCGCTCGAATACATGGGGCTGAAGGGCGGCGAGCGGATCACGGATATCCCGCTCGACGTGATCTGGATCGGGTCGTGCACCAATGGCCGCATCGAGGATCTACGGGCGGTTGCCCAGATCGTCGCGGGCAAGCGCATCGCCGGCAGCCTCGCCTACGCCATGATCGTGCCGGGCTCCGGCCTCGTGAAGGAGCAGGCCGAGAGCGAGGGGCTCGACCAGATCTTCAAGGCGGCCGGCTTCGAATGGCGCGAGCCCGGCTGCTCGATGTGCCTGGGCATGAACCCCGACCAGCTGAAACCGGGCCAGCGCTGCGCCTCGACCTCGAACCGCAACTTCGAGGGGCGGCAGGGCTACAAGGGGAGAACGCATCTGGTCTCGCCATCGATGGCAGCCGCCGCGGCGATCGCGGGGAAGTTCGTCGATGTGCGGGAGGGCGCGTGACGCGATGCGAATCGAGCGTATCCGGATCAAGAACTACAAGGTCCTGCAAGACATCACTCTGTTGGACGTTCCGGGCTTTGCGGTCTTGGTCGGCGCCAATGGGGTCGGCAAGTCGACGCTGTTCGATGTGTTTGGCTTCCTGCGCGATTGCCTCAAGGACAATGTCCGTCAGGCATTGGCGAAACGCGGGGGATTCAGGGAAGTCATCTCACGCGGTCATCAGGACGAGAGGATGCTCATCGAGCTGAAGCTGCGAGTTGCGCTCGGTGCTGGAGAGCGGATTGTGACCTATTCGCTTGAGATCGGCAATCCGGGCGGCACGCCGATCGTCGAGCGTGAAATCCTTCAGTATACCCGCTACGGCGGCGGGAAGCCCTACCGGTTTCTCGACTTCACGCGCGGCAAGGGGACCGCGATAACAAATGAAGGTGTGTTGGGATCGGATATCGATGCAACGCGCGAGGAGCAGAGCCTCGATTCGCCCGATATTCTCGCAATCAAGGGACTTGGTCAGTTTCAGCGCTTCGAAGCTGCCAGTGCATTCCGTAGCATGATCGAAAGTTGGCATCTGTCTGACTTCCATATTCAGGCCGCTCGCGCGAGCCAGGAAGCGGGCTACGCAGAGCATCTGACGGCGAGCGGAGAGAACCTGCCACTCGTCACGCAGTTTCTCTACGAGCGGCACAGGGACCAATTCGATGCGATCCTGCGTACGATGGCCGCGAGAGTTCCAGGCGTTGCCAAGGTCGAGGCGACCGAGACGGCGGACGGGCGCATTGTGTTGCGTTTTCAGGATGGCACCTTCAAGGACCCATTCATTTCCCGTTTCGTCTCCGATGGTACGATAAAGATGTTCGCCTATCTCGTGCTGCTGCACGATCCGGCGCCGCATCCATTGCTCTGCATCGAGGAGCCCGAGAACCAGCTCTATCCGTCACTGCTGGGCGAGCTGGCCGAGGAGTTCCAGGCCTACGCGAGACGAGGTGGTCAGGTGCTCGTCAGCACGCACTCGCCCGATCTGCTCAACAGCGTGCCGTTGAAGTCGGTCCTGATCTTTTCGAAGACAGACGGTTTCGCGCGTGTACGGCGTGCGAGCGACGATGAGAACCTTGTCTCCATGGTCGAGGAAGGGGACTTGCCCGGCACGCTTTGGCGCCAACGCCTCTTCGAGCACGCTGATCCACCATGACGGGTCTCGTCGTGTTCGTCGAGGAGGCATCGGCTCGTGTCGTAGCCGAGGTGTTGGCCGAACGACTGGCACCGGGCAAGCCTGTCCAGGTCATACCGCACGAGGGAAAACGAGACCTGCGCATCTCGTTTCCGCGCAAGATCCGAGCGTGGCGACATCCTCCGCAGATGCGGTTCATCGTGCTTCACGACAACGACCAAGCGGATTGCCGGAATCTCAAGGCGAGCCTTGCCGGCCTCGTGCCTGAACAGCAGCGTGACCGAACCATCATCCGTATCGTAATGCAGGCGCTGGAGGCGTGGTATCTGGGCGATGAGAGCGCATTGCGCATGGCAGGATTGATAACGCAGAGATAAGCAAACCGGATCGCCGCGAGCGCGAAGTTCAGAGACCCTGACTCACTTGGCAATCCGAAACAGGAGTTCTTGCGATTGCACAGCGAGATTGGTCAGGTCAAACTCGCGAGGTTGATTGCGCCTCATCTCGATCTGGATCGCAATCGGTCAGGCAGCTTTCGGTTGTTCGTTGGGACGCTGCGCCGCCTGTTTGGCTAACCCACCAGATCAGATCATGTTGTCCGACCCCTTCACCCTCAACCGCCGCTGCTGGGACGAGCGGGTCGGGATTGATCGGCGCGATGCGACGGGGTTCTATCGGGTCGAGGCGTTCCTGAGGGGCGGCGACACTCTGAACGCCATCGAGGCTTCAGAGGTCGGCGATGTGCGGGGCCTTCGCGTCGCGCATCTGCAATGCCATTTCGGCCTCGATACGCTCTCGCTTGCCCGCCGCGGTGCTGAAGTCACCGGCCTCGATTTCTCGAGCGAGGCGATCGCGGAAGCGCGGCGCCTCTCGACGGCGACGGGCCTGCAGGCGGCCTTCGTGGAAGCAAACGTCTATGATGCGCGCATGGCGCTCGAGGGCGCTTTCGACCTCGTCTACGTCACCTGGGGCGGCATCAACTGGCTGCCCGACATCGCGCGCTGGGGCGCGGTCGTCGCCTCGCTGCTCGCGCCCGGCGGCCACCTCTATCTGCTCAAAGCCCATCCCTCAACGCTCTGCCTCGAATGGGTCGATGGCCGCATCGTGCCGGTCTACGCCTGGCGGACGCCACGCGACGAGCCGATAAACTCCAACACGCCCACGACCTACAACGGCGATTCCACACCCCTCGTCAATGCAGAGACCCGCGAGTGGACGCATCCGCTCGGCGACATTATCGGGGCGTTGCGCTCTGCCGGCCTCGCCCTCGACTGGCTGCACGAGCACGCCGCCCTCGTCTGGCCGCTCTTTCCCAACATGACGAAGGGAGCCGATGGGCTCTACCGGCTGCCGGCCGATCATCCCGAGCTCGCGCTCTCCTTCTCGCTGCAGGCGGGCAAGCCCACGACGACGTGAGGACCCGACCAATGGGAACGGGCGAGGCCATGGCCCCGCCCGTTCTTTGTTTCAGGACCCCGGACGGCCGCTTGGGCCGCCCGGGAGGTAAGCGATCGATCAGGCCATGCCGGCGATGATCTGGTTGAAGGAGAAGTCGTCGACGCCGACGAGCTGCACGGCCTGGTCGACCTTGCGGTTGGCGTCCGTGTTCGACTCCGACACCACATAGGTGTCGCCGCCGAACTCGAATGAGGCGTAGTCGAGATCGTCGTTCGCCAGGAACAAGGAGTTGGCAAGTGCAACACCCAGCTCGTAGGTCTCGACAGTCGCATCCTCGAAGTCGATCGCGATGAAGTTGTGCGCGCTACCTGCGTGGTTGTTGCCGACAAAATCAAGAACATCGAAGTAAGTGTCGTCGCCGTCCTCTTTCTCCTCGAAGTCCTTGATCACGTCGATGGTGTCGGCATGCTTGACGGCGTCGACTTGGATGATGAACGTATCCTGCTCCCCGTCGCCGTAGGCATCGCCGAAGTTGCCACCATACATGCAATCCGCGCCGGCGCCGCCGTTGACAACGTCCTTGCCGTAACCACCGGCGAGGCAGTCGTTGCCCGAGCCAGCGTCGAGCTTGTCGTCGCCAGCCTCACCTTCGATGCGGTCGGTGCCGCCGTTGGTGCGGATGTAGTCCTCCTCGTCGGAACCCTCGACGAAGTCGTTGCCGTTCGCGGTCGTGATCTTGAGGTTGTTCTGCGTCTCGAAGTCCGTGATCACGACATTCAGCGTGCCGGCCAGGCTTGCGTCGATGGTGGTGAGTGACTCGAGGACCTCGCCGTCGTCATCCTCGCCGCCGTCGAGCACGAGTGTGCCGAGCCCGTCGCCGCCCTTGATGACGATCTTGCTCAAATCCTCGAGGTCGGGGGTGAGGGTGACTTCACGCCAGACGCCGCCGACGATATTGAGCTGGAGCTCGTCAATCTCGTCGCCCGAGATGTTCAGGCCGATATCGTTCTGCTCGATGTCGATGCAGACGATGTCACGGCCCTCTTCCCAGGCTTCCCAGCCCTCGTCGAAGCCGGCAGAGCCGAAGTCGAAGTTCATGTCGACTTCGAAACTGACGCTCGGCAGATCCTCGGCGCCCTGCACGCAGGGGTCGTAGGGAGCCGGAGTGAGGACCTCTTCCTGCTCCTTGCCGTCGTCGCATTCTTCCGGATTGCAGACTTGGACCTTGATCGTCGAGTCGTCGTCGATGTTGACGAAGTTGACGCTGGTCTCGCCGTACTCCGCACCATCCTGGTCGAATTCGCGCAGCTTGATGGTCTGCACGCCGTCGAGGAAGTCGAGGTTGAGAATGGCGCTCTCATCCGCGAAGTCGTCACCGCCGACCGGGCCCTCGAACTCGACGAGTTGGATGCGCTCGAGGTCGATCGCCTGCGTCACACCCTCGAAGTCCCAGAACACGAGCCGGTTGATGCCTGCCCCGCCGTCGATCAGTGTCGCCGTGGTCCCGGTCAGCCGGATGGCGTCGTCGCCCGAGCCGCCCTTGTAGGTGCCGGTAAACGCGTTGCCGCCGACGCTATCGAGTCGGATATCGATTTTGGCCGTGAAGGCCGAGGCGTCGACAGTGACGAGGTTTGGATTCTCGTCGGTCAGGCCCTCGATATCCTCCTCGTCCTCGGTCTGCGCGCCGCCATGGCCGATCACCAGGTCGGCGTCGCCGCTGATGACGAGCGTCTTGAGGGCGCTACCCACCTCGAGCGAGCGCAGGTGCGAAGGCTTGCCGTCGGAGACGAGATTGATCTGCTCGATCGAGGCCGGATCGTTGTCGTGATCCTGGCTGAACGAGATCTCGTTGCCGATGCACTTCTCGCCGAACGCGTCGAGATGGACGTTGATCACGTCGTTGGCGCCGTTGAGCGTGCCCCAGGCGAAGTTGGCGTGGATGTCGCCCTTGGTGTGGACCGCGCTGATGGTGGTGCCGTTGGCGTCACCATCGGCCTTGCCGATGTTGCGGAATTCGACGTCGCCCTTGGAGGTGTGCGACTCGTAGACTTCCACGTCGCTGAACTTGGAGGCGTCGATAATGGCGGTGCCGGCGTTGAGGTTGGTGACCTTGATCCGCTCGACCCACTCCGTCACGAGACCGTCGACGACGTTGTCGGACTCGATCAGGTGGTTGCCGTTGCCGTCGTAGAAGATGTGCAGCGTGTCGTAGCCGCCTTCACCCAGAAAGTGGTCGCCGGGATTGGCGGTCGTATTGACGGCCGTCTCGTCGACATTGGCAATGAAGGTGTCGTCCTGCGCGGTGCCATGCAGGATATCGACCTGGTTCGTAGCGCCGAAGATGCTCTTCTCGGCAACATCCTTCACCAGGATCTCGAGGACCTCGGTGTAGGTGTGGCCCTTGCTGTCGGTCACTTCGACCGTAACCCAGAGCTTGCCATTGGCGATCGCCTCGAAGTCGAGGGCGGCCGGGTTGGCGACGACCAGCTTGTTGCCGAACACCGCGAAGGGTGAGTTCTGGTCGAGGATCCTGAAGGTGAAGGTCTCGTTGGCATTCGGGTCGGTCGCCGAGAGCACACCGATCTCGGTGTGATTGAGCGCGTTCTCGTTGACCATGTTCATGGACAGCGAGATGTCGGTCGGGGGCTGGTGCTTCTTGGCCCACTCGAGGTCGACGCCGTAGGTCGCCTTGTGGGCCGCGGCGAGCTTCAGGTAGATGTCGGCGCATTCGTCGAGCTTGGCCTTGGCCTCAGCCGACGTCAGCACCTTCTTGATGATCTTCTGGGCGGACAGGTCCTTCAGCGCGTTGATCTCGTCCTTCGTCGGCGAGCGGCCGCAGACATTTTTGTAGACGGCCTTGATGAGCTTCATCGAGTTGAAGTCATCGCCCTTGCCATACTTGTTCTTGAACGCCGACCAGCCAGTGACGGCCTTGGCGAAAGCCCATGTACCGCTGGTCTGGATGTCGTTGATGTAGAAGTCGAGCTGCTTGGCGCTTGACGCGGCGGTTCCGAACAAAGCCTGATGCAGCTTGATTGCCCATACGCCTGCTGCCTTGTCGGCGGGATACTCGATAGCCATCTGGTAGTCTCCTCCTGGTGTGAACGTCCGGCTGGCTGGCCCGGACGTGGAAAGTCGGATTTGCGAACGTGTCAGTTGGATGCGAGGCGACCCGTCTTGCTGGCGGTGCAGCGAACCTGCTACCGGTCACCCGCGGGCCTTATGTAGCAAACTCTATACCCCCGAAGCGGTGGCTTGTATAGTGAATGCAATACCTCACCCGCCGGTGGAACCGATTGATGGTAAAGAGCGCAGGGTTTTGGGGCGGTTGGCGTGACGTCTCGTCGACGCGCGTAGCCTGCGCGGCGGTCGGTCACGAGCTCGGGGTTCAGCGTTGACGGGCTTGGCAATGGCGAGGATGACGGGACTTGAACCCGCGACCTCCGGCGTGACAGGCCGGCGCTCTAACCAACTGAGCTACATCCCCAGCCGGGCCGGGACAGTGCCGCAGCCAAGCAAGTCGCACGCATGTACGGCAGCGGCTGAATCGAGTCAAGCAAGGCCGCACGCACTCTCATAGGCCTTCGACCGTTTGCACCCGGTTAACGCCACGCCGGCACTACACCAGCCGGCTCTGCTCGACCGCCGCCGCGATGAAGCTGGCAAACAGCGGATGGGGCTCGAACGGGCGGCTCTTCAGCTCGGGGTGGAACTGCACGCCGATGAACCATGGATGCTCGGGGATCTCGACGATCTCGGGCAGCAGCCCATCGGGCGAAACGCCGGAGAACAGCAGGCCCTTGGCCTCCAACCGCTCGCGATAGCGGAAGTTGACCTCATAGCGGTGCCGGTGGCGCTCGCGGATGATGGTGGCGCCATAGATCCCGGCGACCCGGCTGCCGGGCGCAAGGATCGCCTCGTAGGCGCCGAGCCGCATGGTGCCGCCCAGATCGCCGCCCGACGCACGCTGCTCCAGCTCGTTGCCCTTCAGCCATTCCGTCATCAAGCCGACCACGGCGTCCGCCGGTCTGCCGAACTCGGAGGAGCCCGCGCCAGTGATGCCGGCAAGGCTGCGGGCAGCTTCGATCACCGCCATCTGCATGCCAAAGCAGATGCCGAAATAGGGCACCTTGCGGGTGCGCGCAAACCGGGCCGCGGCGATCTTGCCCTCGGTGCCGCGCTCGCCGAACCCGCCCGGCACCAGAATGCCGTCGACCTGCTCCAGGTGGGGTGCGGGATCCTGGCGCTCGAAAATCTCGCTGTCGATCCAGTCGAGCTTGACGCGCACCCGGTTGGCGATGCCGCCATGGGTCAAGGCTTCCGTCAGCGACTTGTAGGCGTCCTTCAGGCTCGTGTACTTGCCCACGATCGCGATTGTCACCTCGCCCTCGGGCTGATGGATGCGCCGCGACACCTCGGCCCAGCGCGACAGGTCGGGCAGGCGGTCGTCAGCGATGCCGAATGCCGCCAGCACCTGCCCATCGAGCCCCGCCTGGTGATAGGCAGCCGGCACGTCGTAGATGCTCTCCACGTCGCGCGCCTCGATCACCGCCTCCTCGCGCACGTTGCAGAAGAGGGCGATCTTCTTGCGCTCGGTCCTGGGGATCTCGCGATCCGAGCGGCAGAGCAGGATGTGAGGCTGGATACCGATCGAGCGCAGCTCCTTGACAGAGTGCTGGGTCGGCTTCGTCTTCAGCTCGCCTGCGCTCGGGATCCAAGGCAGCAGCGTCAGGTGGATGAAGATCGAATCGCCCCGCGGCAGCTCGTTGCCGAGCTGGCGGATCGCCTCGAAGAACGGCAGGCCCTCGATGTCGCCGACCGTGCCGCCGATCTCGACGAGGACGAAATCGACCCCGTCATTGCCTTCCCGGACGAACGATTTGATGGCGTCGGTCACGTGCGGGATCACCTGCACCGTACCGCCGAGATAGTCGCCGCGCCGTTCCTTGGCGAGGATGTCCTGATAGATCCGCCCCGCCGTCACATTGTCGCTGCGCCGGCTCGAAACTACGGTGAAGCGCACGTAGTGGACGAGGTCGAGAACGGTCTCGGCGCCGTCGTCGGTGACGAAAACCTCGCCATGCTGGATCGGGCTCATCGTGCCCGGATCGACGTTCAGATAGGGATCGAGCTTCCGCAGCCGCACGGAATAGCCGCGCGCCTGCAGGAGGGCTCCAAGAGCCGCGGAAGCAAGGCCTTTTCCAAGGGAGGAGACCACGCCGCCGGTGATGAAGACGTACCGGGCCATGGGCCTCTTGGCTATACGAAGACGCACCGATTCGGATGGGCAAAATTCATTCGTCCACCGTCAACCTCGAGTTGCGGATACGACTCACGCCCGCGAGCTATTGCGACTGCGGCGCCGCCGGCTCCGAGGGCACCATCGTCTTCAGCTTGGGCAGAATTCCACCTCCCTCGCCGGTCTGTCCGGTCGCGGGCTGCGTCGCTCCGGGCGGCGCCGTCAGGATCGATGGCGCCGTTCCCTGCCGCCCCAACACCGACAACAGGATGCTGGTCGCAAAAAACACTGCCGCGAGTATGGCAGTCATCCGCGTAAGCAGATTGGCCGTGCCGCGACCCGACATGAACCCGCCGCCACCGCCACCGCCGATGCCGAGCGCGCCCCCCTCGGAGCGCTGCATCAGCACGACGCCGACCAGAGCGGCTGCAACCATCAGGTGAATGACGAGGATGACGGTATCCATGAACGGCCCACGGCGATGTTGGAGATGGCCTTCTCATACACAACCCCAAGGCGCGTGGCCAGTATGACGTTGGTGCCGCCAGCCCGAGGCCGGACATGGGCGGACACCCCTCACTCGTGTCGCCGCCAGGCGCATGGACGTGGGCGTGGGTGAAGCCGCCGGCATTAACCATAGCGCTCCGTTGCCGAGGCGTTGACGAAGGACTACGTCTAATCACGTAAACATGTGCCATTGCAGCGAGGTGGATTCATGGCCGCCCCAATAGCCGGCGACGACCCTTCAGGCTTCACGACAGTCTTCAACGAGACCTTTGCGGCGGCAACGCTCACCGGCTGGACTGCCGTCCGGATCAATGCGAGCGCGCCGCGCTGGCGGATCGTCAACGGCGCCGTGGTCGAGGACAGTGACGCAGGCTGGGGCTTCCTCAGACCCACGACAATCGCCGCGACGACGTCCAGCGCCACCAGCTACCGGCTGAGCGTCGACATCGAT
>JANNSW010000694.1:0-1501 GCA_031403055.1 Hyphomicrobiaceae bacterium
GCCGTCCGGCGATCGCAAGCTTTCCGGCCGGCACCCCGGTTGCGCCTCGCATGATGTCATCGAGCGGGTGAGGCTTTACCTCTCCCCCTCGCAGCGCGGCCTGCTGAGCGTGATCTGGACAGCAGAAATGAGCGGCAAGCCGCTGATGCAGATCGAGGTCGCCAGCGGCTACAAGGACGACGCCCAGAAGCGTGCCTGCATCATCGGGCATATCCAGGCGTTGATGCACTCGATCGCCGATTGGCAGGATGCGAACGCGCGTCTGGTGCAGCGTGACGACAGGAGGGCGGCATGAGCGGAGAGCAGGAAGACCATGACAAGTCGTTCGCCCAATACGAGCAACCGTCGCCGGTGCCGAACGACCGGCCGGCGGTGTGGGACCTGGTGATCGATGATATGCGGGCGCGTGATGCGCTCGGACGGGCGCGGTACGGCACGCCGCTGCAGGCGGGCAACGGCCGCGATGCGCTGCGCGATGCCTACGAGGAGGCGCTCGATCTGGCCGTTTATCTCAGACAGGCGATCGCTGAGCGGGACGCGCGCCAGCTGTTCAAGATAATAAACTCAGAGATGATAGAGCAGCTCCGGATCATCCCTGGGACGTGGATGGGCATTGACGAAACGTGACAAAAATACACTAGACGCATCGACGCGAATCAGCCACAAACAGGTACGTTCCGCGTGATGGGCAACCGCCCTGCGTGAACGCTCTGTCCTAGCCATTCGGTCGCCAGAAGCCCGCGCTCCCCAGCGGGGGTTTCGCCGTTGGAGAAATCATGACCCAGAACGATGTGATCCCCGTCATCCGCCAGATCATCGGTTGGATCGGCGTGGCGCTCGCCGTCATCGCCCTCGCCAAATTCGCGGGCGTCAACATCCCGCTCAACGGCGACACGCAGACGACCGCCCTCGTCGCCATCGCCTGCATGATGGTGAGGTAGATCATGGCCGTGCTCAGCCTCGATCCCGAGAACGCAGCGCTCTCGATCCAGCGCCGGCTCGAAACCATCGCCGCCTGCCAGACCTACATCCGCGGCGTGGTCATCCGCTATGACGGGCTCGGCCTGTTCAACGCGGAACTCGAGAAGCTCGGCATCAAGGATGCAGTCGACGCCATGACGGCAAAGGGAGACTGATATGGCCTTCCAGGAAAGCGTCGCCGTCCGCAACGCCCGCCTCGACGCGATCGAGACGACCATCGGCACCGCCGCGAAAATGCGCCTGCGCACGGGCGCCCCGCCTGCCGATTGCGCGACAGCTGACAGCGGAACCGTGCTCGCGACCCTCGATCTCCCCTCGGATTGGATGGCAGCCGCCAGCGCCGGCAGCAAGGCCAAGGCGGGCACGTGGCAAGACACCAGCGCCGACGCCGCGGGCACGGTTGGTCATTTCCGCATTTACGACAACGCCGGCACGACTTGCCACATGCAGGGCACGGTGACCGCGACCGGCGGCGGCGGGGACATGACGGTGGACAACACATTGTTCGCGCTCCTGCAGG
>JANNSW010000695.1:0-2504 GCA_031403055.1 Hyphomicrobiaceae bacterium
GGCGACCTCAACGCCTCCGACAGCGACTCCATGAGCAGCGACCCCATGACGTCAGTACGCACGAAAGTCTTGATCTGCGTGATCGCGTACCTGGGGTGCCTGACCAGCGTGTGGCTGAGTTTACGCACTTTGATTGCGGCAGGCGACCCGCGTTTCAGGCCTTTAAATTGGGCCACATATCGAAGGGGGCGATCTACGCGGGCCGAATTCACAAAGGCGCTAAGCCCGCATGATCTACCCGTCATGCAGTCAACGAAATTTGAGCTCGTGTTCAATTCAAAACTGCCAAGCACCTTGGCCTTGATGTTTCTGACCGGGCCATGGCACTTGCCGACAAAGTTATCGAATTAGACCTTTCGACTTCTCGACGTCCGGTTCTGGCCCATCGCTACCAGCATTGAACGTCTGCTCTGACGACCGCTGTTGAGGGTAAAGCGGACTATCCGCCGACCCTGCTCAAGCGACGCGATTGACCCTGGCTGTGTGAAAAGTCGCTCCGTGATATAATTCTCTCGCTGAATCGGCGGGGGCTGGGATGGCGGGATTTATCGAAGGCGTGGAACGGGCGCAGCTGTCTTTATTGCCCGGAAGCCTTGATGACTGGGTCGACGAGAACAATCCTGTTCGCGTGATCGATGCGTTCGTCACGGCGCTGAATCTCAAGCAGCTGGGCTTCGAGAGCGCCGGTTCCAGCGACCTCGGCCGGCCCGGATATCACTCGTCGGTGCATCTCAAGCTTTACATCTACGGCTATCTCTATCGCGTGCAATCGAGCCGCCGGCTGGAACAGGAAGCCAATCGCAATCTCGAGGTGATGTGGCTGCTCGGTCGGCTGGCGCCGGATTTCAAGACGATTGCCGATTTCCGCAAGGACAACGGTCCAGCCATCAAGAAGGTGTGCGCGCAATTCGTGCAACTCTGTCGCCAGATGAACCTGCTGGCAAAGCCGAGCGTTGCCATCGACGGATCGAAGTTCAAGGCCGTCAACAATCGGGACAAGAACTTCACGCAGGGGAAAGTCGAGCGCCGCCGCAAGCAACTGGAGGAGAGCGTCGCACGGTATTTGGGCCAGCTCGATACCGCCGACCGGCAGGAGCCGTCGGAAACGATCACGCTGAAGAAAGCGCGGATCAAGGAGAAGCTCGAGAAGCTCAAATCGGAGGTGGCTAAGCTGGACGCGATCGAACGCCAGATGCTGGCCTCCCCTGACAAGCAGGTCTCGTTCACCGATCCCGACAGCCGTTCGATGGCGACGAGCGGGCGCGGCTCGGGTGTTGTCGGCTACAATGTTCAGACCGCGGTTGATACCGAAAACCACCTGATCGTCGCGCACGAGGTGACGAATGTAGGCTCGGATCGGGCACAACTTGCCACTGTCGCCAAGGCGGCGAAAGAGGTGCTTGGCGCCGACAGGCTCGAAGCCGTCGCCGATCGCGGCTACTTCAGCGGCGAGGAGATCAAGGCGTGCGATGACGCCGGCATCACGGTGACTCTGCCCAAGCCGATGACCTCGGGCGCAAAATCGGAAGGCCGTTTCGGCAAGCAGGATTTTGTCTATCTGCCCGAGGAGAATGCCTATCGCTGCCCGGCTGGCGAGAAGCTTGCCTATTGGTTCACGACCGAGGACAGAGGGCAGAAACTAAATCGCTATACGACGAATGCCTGCGCGGCCTGCTCGTTGAAGGCGAAATGTACGACAGCCAAGCAGCGTATCATCTCGCGTTGGGAGCATGAGGCCGTGGTCGAGGCGGTGCAGAAACGGCTCGACAAGAATCCAGACGCCATGCGCACCCGGCGCGAGACGGTCGAGCATCCGTTCGGCACGATCAAAATGCGAATGGGGGCCACGCACTTCCTGTGCAAGACGCTGCCGAAGGTTGCCACCGAGATGGCGCTCTGTGTGCTGACCTACAATCTGACGCGTGTGCTGAACATCGTCGGTGTCGAGAAGCTCATACAGGCGATCGAGGCGTAGAGGGGGAATGCTCGTGCGTGCTCAGAGGGTGCATTGAGGAGATCGGAGGTTGCGCCAGGGCGCCCTTCGGTCCCGACACCCGCCAGCGCCGCCGGAACAAATTGCTACGTACGGCCCTCCTGGTGCATCCTGGGGCGTCAAAGCGCCTCTCGGGCGGCCGAAAATCATTTTCACACGACCAAGACCCAAGGCGGACGTTTAAGTAAAGCGCCAAGGCATTGCGCGTCATTGGTAATTCACTCTATCCATTCGGCCAACCTATCGACACACGAGAGCCCAACATGACTGACTCACCTGAATACACGCCGCCGGAAGTCTGGGTCTGGAGGAAAGACGACAGTCTCAATTGGCGCTATAGCAATACAAATCGCCCTATCGCGGGCGCGACGCATGAGAAGGAGTTGCCGCGCGGAAAGCATCCGCTTCAGCTCTATTCGTTAGGGACGCCCAATGGCGTCAAGGTTACGATCATGCTGGAGGAGTTGCTGGCCGCCGGTCATAGCGGAGCGGAGTATGACGCCTGGCTGGT